>DBIS01000193.1 GCA_002296975.1 Deltaproteobacteria bacterium UBA796
CAGCTGGGGGAACCTTTGCCGGAGGCTCAGGGACCACCTCGGGCTGAGCCGCCGCCTCGGGCTCTGGCTCCGCCTCAGGCTCTGCCACAACGCCTGGTTCAACCGCGACCTCGGGCTCTGCCACAACGCCTGGCTCAACCGCGACCTCGGGCACAGGCCTCAGTTCGACCACAACGACCGGCTGGGGAGCTGGGGTTGGCGCCACCGCACCCAAGTCGGCCGCAGACTCGACCACCATTTGGTCGACGACATAAACGCCGACACCCACAGCAACCACCATCCCAAGAAGAAGACCGGCCATTAAGGGCCATCCACCCAATCCACTTTGGGCCGGCACCTGCAGGGGCTCATCATCCCAAGTCTCCTCCTGCGCACCAATCTCCATGGGGACTCGCTCCACCACGCCGTCCGCGCCAACTTGACTGGCGTGAAGGCGGGCCACATCGGTCTCTGATGTTGGGTAGGAGCCCGCGCCATGGCTGCCAACATAGGGGGTCGCCTCATTGGGGTCGAGGGTGTACGGGGGTAGCGGTGCTTGCATGAGAGATTTGGGGTCGACACTCAAACGTCCGACCGTGGTTGGCACTTCTCTGGGAACCTTTTTTCGAACGGGCGGTGCAACAAAACCACTGTTTGTGTCTTCTGATGCCTCAATGTGCCGGCGTCTCTGCGGGGTCGCTAAATCGGGAAAACCCTCTGCTTGCTGCGCCAACAATGCCGGCACGGTTTCTGGAGCCCAAGCCCTTAAACTCGGCAAAGCCAGAGATTCGGCGGCCTCAGAGAGAACATCCTGAAAAGCAGTCAAACTCGGCCGAGACTCTGGGTCGAAAGACAACCCCTGACGTATCAACTCTATGACCGCATCGTCTACCGCCTCGCCGGGCCGTGACAGCACCCGAATCATCGCACGTCGAATCACCGCATCCTGCCGGGTTTCGTCAGACCCCGCCTTGACCGGCCTCTCACCACCCACCAAATGAACCAATAATGCAGCCAAGGCATACACGGCCCGTTGGGCGTTGTCTCCAGCCACAAATGCACCGTAGCCTTGCGCGGCTGCATCCTCTAGGCCTTGAGGTCGGTCCATAGAAAACCCTGCCACACGCACCGCTCCGACCGCGTCGACCAGCACTTCCGCTGGACCGAGCGCGCTGTGCATGACCGATGAACCAACGACACCCAAGGCGGCTCCCTGGGTGTACGCCGCCCGCACACCTTGGACGACGCGCTCCACAATCTCGATCGCCGCCCTGGCCGGCACGTACTGTCCAGCTGCGGATGCAACATCAATGACCCGCTCCAAGCTCACCGCTTGAACACCCTCAAAGACCCAAGACGCCACCCCATCTACGCGAGCGACATGCAATAGGCGCAGCACACTGGGATGCTCGATTTGAGCCACCAAACGACCCTCTTTTTTAAGGGCCGAAAAACCCTCATCGTCTACCTTAAGGTCGGGCCGCGCACGGATAAACACCCAAACCGCCTCGCCATCAGGGCGAATCAGACGCCCCTGACGCACGCCTTCTCGCCAGCCAGACCAATCACCCAATATTTTAATCCGATCTTTCGCCACGGTGGCCTCACCTTCTGGGCATGTACCCAAGTGCACCTGCCCATATCCCGCCGCGAAGGCCGGTCGAGGCCAACTCGGCAACAACGAGGTGAACCTATTTTTTGGTCAAAAGACCCTACCCATCACCCCGCCCGATTCACCACCATGCACCCGACGGGATAAGACCGTGGCAGACTGGTTTTGGCTGACCAGCAACCACGGAGAACAAAACGGCGATGGGTGACGACAAAAAGGGAGGAAAAGGTCGAATCCAGAAAGGCGCGAAAGGCCGTGCTGCTCCGACATTTGACGCAGACACCCCCCAACCCCAACGGCCGGTCGGCACCGCTGCAGAGCCCGAGGTCCTCGACGCAGACCGACAACCCGCAGGTGCACCGAAGGCCTTGGTTCGATCAGGATCGCTGCCCGGAAAGTCCGATTTGCTCAGCGCCTACCTGAGCGAAATCCGCCAACATCCTATTTTGGACCGCGAAGAAGAGACGAAGCTCGCAAAACATTACTTGGACACCCAAGACCCCGAAGCAGCCAAGCGGCTGGTCACCTCCAACCTTCGTTTGGTTGTGAAGTTGGCCTTCCAATACCACCGCCAATGGTCTGCAGTCCTCGACCTCATTCAAGAGGGCAACATGGGCTTAGTAGAGGCATTGTCCCGCTACGATCCGTACCGGGGAATTCGGTTTTCCAGCTACGCTCAGTACTGGATACGCGCCATGATTTTGCGCTATCTCATGGACAATTACCGCATGGTTCGCCTGGGCTCTACCCGCCATGGCCGAAAGCTATTTTTCCAACTCAACAAAGAGAAAAAACGCCTCGAAGCCATGGGGATCAAGCCCACATCCTTCGCACTGTCGAAGTCCTTAAACATTCCCGAAAAAGAGATCAACAACGTCGACCAGCACATGCGGGCCCCGGCATTGTCCCTCCACGCCCCCATCGGTAGCGAAGATGGCCGGCAACTTTCAGAGGTCATCGCAGACCACCAACAGGTCGGCCCTGAAACAGCCGCTGCCAGAGGAGAGTTGGGCGCTCAAGTCAAAGACTCCCTCAACGACTTTGAAAGCACCCTCAAAGACGACCGGGAGCGTTCTATCTGGACCCGTCGACTTGTCGCAGAAGACCCGGTGAGCCTCGCGGTTTTGGGCGAACAATACGGTGTATCCAAAGAACGAATTCGCCAAATTGAGGCACGGATTCGCAAGCGCCTAAAGCTACATCTCACTCAAACGCTCGGAGATGAGTTGGACTTTGACTTTGACGTACCCACCGACCGCTGACCTTCATCTTGGCGGGACCAAGCTTACCCATCTGGTGCTTACTTAGACCAAATGCCCATGAAAGCGACTGGCGTTGCGGACCAATATCGTTGAGGGCAAGCCATCGAGTAAACCCATCAAACTCTCAGCATAGGTCTGCTCTATGCCAGGACCTGGAATGGCCATCCCTAAAAAGACCATGTCGGCGTCTTTGGATGCCTCTAGGATAATCTCCTTATGGGTCTTATCAGCCGGCTTTAGAATCACCTCAAGGTGAACATCCATGCGCAGGTCTGGCAACATCGACTCAAAGGCCTGACGCACCTCATCGGCCACCTCCTCGTCATCGGCAACCGACTTGAGCA
>DBIS01000257.1 GCA_002296975.1 Deltaproteobacteria bacterium UBA796
ACTGGAGCCTGCGGATTGTTCATGAAGGCACCGCTGGCCTCACCCTTGAGCGGCAAGGGCGGCGGATTCGCTTTGACCCTGTGGATGAGTTGTCATCGGACGACATTGTGGTGCTCACCGGCGCAGATCCTTTCGCGCCCGAACGGGCCGTGGGCTTTCACACAGTCTTGCGTGCCAACGGTGCAGGAGAAGTCGACGCTGAGATCGATGGGGTTCGTTTTGAGGGGCTGCCTTATATTCCACCTGATCGCGAGCCGGTTGTGCGCCGTATGGGCGGCGCTGTGCGTCGTCCCGGTGAGGCCGCCCGCCGTTGGTTGGCCCGTCGCCGTCCAGATGTATCCACGATTTGGCGACTGACTTTTCCGAATGGCGACGCGCTCGTTCACTTGGGTTTATCGATGCACGATGACACCGATGTGGGGTGGGCTGCCGATGTCGTCACCCGTTTTGGCCAGCCCCGGTGGTTGGTCGTGGGTGTGCCCTTCGGTCAAGACGAGGCGGTGAAGCGGCGGGTGCCGGCCATGGGTGCCAAGCATGTGATGGTCACCGATTTAGAGGGTGATCTTCGCCGAACTGCGGGTCGGTCAAGTGCATTCGTGACGCCGCTTTCGGATGCTTTAGAGGCCGCGGGTGTTCCCGCTATGGTCTTTGTGCCAGCGAGCAGCGTGCGCTTTGAATAATAAATGAGGGAGAGATTATGAGTATTTTTGACCGAATCAAGGGCCATGTGTCCGCGCAGTTTTTGGACGTCATTTCATGGACGACCGACGCCACCGATGTGGTGGCTTGGCGTTTTCCAGTCTTCAACAAAGCCATCCAGGATGGTGGGCAATTGGTGGTGCGCGAGGGGCAGGTCGCGGTGTTTGTCCAAGAGGGCACGCTCTCGGATGTGTTTGGCCCCGGGACTTATGAAATCTCGACCAACACCCCGGCGATCATGGGCTTTTTGGACGCGATCGCCTACAATTTTAACTACCCATACAAGGGCGATATTTACTTTTTCAGCACCAAAAAGTTTGCGGCCAATGGCTGGGGTACCAAAAACCCGATCATCTACAATGCTGAGGGCTTCGGGGCCCTCGAGGTGCGCGCCTTTGGGCATTATGATTTCAAGTTGACCGACCCTGCAGTCTTTTTGCGTGAGGTGGTGTCCACCAGTGGAGAGGTCCGGCTCGGCGAGTTGGTGACCAAGCTTCGCAGCAAATTGGCCAGCGCCTTTGGGGACATGCTCAATGAGAGTGGGTTGCCCCTGGTCAAACTTTATGGGCACTTGGACGAGCTGTCTGAGGCGATGATGGCCTCTCGGGCCGATGCCTTTAGTGCGGACTTTGGGCTGAGCTTGACGGACTTTATTGTTGAGAGCATCAGCCTGCCCGACGAGGTTCAAAAGAGCTTTAGGGAGGCCCAGAGCATGCGCATGGTTGGGGCCGGCGATTACACCCAGTTTCAAGCGGCAAAGGCCATTCGCGGATCCGCCTCTGGTGGGGGTGGCGGAAATTCCATGATGGACGCCGGTGTTGGCATGGCGATGGGGCAGATGCTTGCGGGTCAAATGGCGGGTACTGCCGCCAGTCCAGCGGGGTCTTCAGTGTCGGCAGCAAGCCCACCGCCGCCACCGAGTGAGAAGACTTTTCACTACAATGGCGTGGGTGGGGAGGGCCAGTTCACCGCCCAGCACATTGCGACCTTGATTGTGGCCAATCGTGGGGGCGCGCACAATATTTGGTCGGCAGGTTGGTCAGGGTGGAAGCCGTGGGCCGAAGTGAGCGAAGTGGCTGCGATGGTGCCGCCACCACCACCGCCCACCGATGAGGAGCAGCCGCCACCACCGCCGCCCATTGGTGGCAATGATAAAAAATGAGCCACCACAGCTGTGCGGGGTGCAAGGCTGATTTAAAATGGTCACCGGGAGAAGGTGCGCTCGTGTGCCCGCATTGCGGGGCCGTCAATCGGGTGCATGGTGATGTGATGGCAACAGTCGACGAGCAGGACCTGGACACAGCGCTCAACGCACGAACCCAAGGTTGGGGCGGCGTGGTCGCAGAGTTCAGGTGCACCCAGTGTGGTGCAGTTTCAGCGGTTGAGCCTCATGTAACGGAGACCGCGTGTGCATTTTGTGGCACAAGTCAGCTGGAGGTCCAGCCGGTAAAAGATGACCACATTCGACCCGAGAGTCTGCTGCCTTTCGCCATCGATAAGATGCGTGCCCGTTCGGATTTTTCCCGATGGGCTGGGACGCTTCACTTTCGGCCATCCGACCTCAAGCGCATGTCCAAACTTGAAACGCTCAGGGGTGTATACATACCGGCCTTCAGCTTTGATTTAAAGACCCAGACCCGCTGGCAGGCCAAGGCTGGATACCACTATACGGTTGATGTTTCCGATGGAAAAGGCGGCTCAAAGCAGGAGAGAAGGACACGCTGGGAGTCGGTCTCTGGGGTGTTTGAGCGGGCGTACGATGATTGGTTGGTGAGCGGCTCTAACGGGGTATCACAGGCTTTATTCCAAGGGTTGTTACCGTTCGATACATCGCGTTTAGTGTCCTACGATAATCGGTATTTGGCGCGCTTTATCGCCGAACGCAGCCAACGCTCGATTCAG
>DBIS01000255.1 GCA_002296975.1 Deltaproteobacteria bacterium UBA796
GGGCAGCCTTGAGCGTGTCGAGGGCGCCGAACATATCCGAAGACTTTGTGATCATCGCGCTGCCGTCAAAGCCTGTTTTCACCTTGAGGTTTTCACCCACCACGGTCTCTGGCGCGGCCGTAGAGCCGTCGTAAACCCCTGCCCCATCATATGCGGGCTCATCATAAGCTGTGCCAGCAAAAATATAGCGGTCATTGAACTGGGTATTTGCCGAGTTCAACGCCCGGTCGAATAAACTTTGACTCACATTGGCCGCTTCGGCCCGTTGGTCTGGATTGTACACTTCGTTGGCAAACTGAATCGCCAACTCTCTGGCCTCGGATAAAGTCGAATGCATCTCTTTGATGGCGGTGTCTGCAACATTCAATAACTGCTCCGCCTGACTGGCATTTTTCATGAATACATCTTGGTTACTCAATTGCTGCCGGACATTGTGTAGTTGAGAAATTCGGCCTGGGTCGTCTGATGCTCGGTTGATCCGCTTGCCCGTCGCCACCTCCTCATTGAGCTTCGCCAAGCGACTTCCCATCGAAATGGAGGTCTGCTTCATTGAGTCAAGTCTGCCGTGCCAAGTTGTTCGAATCATTATCGGACCATCGCAAAGAGTTCTTTGAGCAAGTCATCCGCCGCGGTGACCACCCGAGCCGCTGCCTGATAGGCCGCCTGATATTGAATCAAGCTCACAGCTTCTTCATCCAAATCGACCCGACTCGCTGCATCCTTTAGGGAAGTTAGATCCTCGACCACCGCACCATGGGTGACCGCATCGATCTCAAAGCCGACGATGGCATTGCCGAGATCGCTATACAGAGAGGCTATAAACTCTCTTGAGTTCTGAGTTCCACTGCTAAAAAGCTTGTTGTTTTCAACATCAAGAATATTTTGAAGATTATCCCCATCACCCACTTCTGCAGACGGTAATGCCGCGGCCGCGATCAAAGTGGCATCTCCCGCTAAGGTCGAATCGAGCCTAATATCGGTCGAGGCGTTCGTGGCCGCACCGGAAATGGTAAAGAAATCCAAACCAGGAACGCCATAGCCGTCAAAGCCCGCAGAATGCTGCGCATTCACCTCATCAGCGAAATCCTCAGCAAAGGTGTCCAAAGCTGCGAGCGATGCCTTCATTTGGTCCCTGGCTGCAACAAGCCCGCCAAGCTCACCTTTTAGCAGCTCATCGACCGTGACTGCGCCCGAACCTGCTGCCATCTTGACGCTCAGATCCGAAAAATTGCCGGCGGTTTTGAGCTCACGGATGTGCACCTCTTGCACAATGGCATGACCGCCTACGAACATTGAGAGTTGACCGTTACCCTGATAATCAACCTCGGCACCAATCTTCTCGGCGAGTGACGCTGCAAGCGCATCGCGGGCATCGAGCAAATCAGCAGGGCCAGAAACTGCATCTGAGTCAGAAATCCGCTTGTTTAGCGTCTTCATGTCGTTCAGAATTTTATTGATTCCGTCGATTTCATCCTTGATGCGGTCCTCAACCCGACGAATACCGTCGATCAAAGCCTCACCGCCGCGATTGATGGCCTCTATGAGCCCCTTACCCGCATCGCGCATGCCCAATCGAAGCCCGTGATCGCTCGGCTCTGAAGTTAGCTCCATTGCCGAATCGAAAAACCGGTCCAGGCGATCGGCAACAGAGGCGGTATCTCCCTCTCGGAAGTTCGCCTCGATAACAGCGAGAGTCTCATGCGCCGTGCTTGCCATGGACTGGTCGCCCAAAGCTGAAAATGTGCGCTCAGTCGCAAACCGGTCAATGCCACGTTGAATGGACGTCGCGGTAACACCTTGGCCCGTAAACACGCCGTTCTCACTGCGGTGAGGCACACGGGTTTGCTGAACCAAGCGCCTGCGGACATAGCCCTCAGTGCTCGCGTTGGTGACATTCTGACCGGCAACATCGATACCATAGGAGGCAGCTTTAAGACCGGTTCGCCCAATGTTTAAGGTACGGAAAGACATGCTTATCGCTCACGGATACGCCCCGAAGCACCGTAGGTTGGTGTCGAATTGGGCTGCAATACATTCCGAAAAACGGAATTTGCTGCGCCCAAAACACTCACCAGCCGTTGATCTGTTTCTCGGAGACTGCGGAGTGTATCCGCGATCTCTTCATCCACCCTTAAAGCATCTCTGTTTTGAATAATTTCCAACTCGAACTGGAGATCCTGGCGACTGGCCGTAGCATCGGCAAGGCGTTCAGGGTCGAGCTGTCGGGCTGCATCGAGCTGCGCATGCGCAGCATCGAGTGTATCCGTCAAAACAGAGGCTAAAGAGCGTTCCATCAGATCTCATGCATCAAGGCATTGACTGCATTGTCGAGGTCCTCTTCGCTCCCCAGAACACCTTGAGCGATGTCCTGGCGGGCACGAGCCACCTCGTCGACGCGAACATCCGGAATATCATCCATGGCACCTTTGAGTTCCTGCAACCACTGGGCTTCCCCACTGAGCTGCACAGATCCCTCAGAGACCGATGACTTTCCGTTTGTTCGCTGAGTCGTCTTAACACCAGAATTCGGCGTCAGACGATACAGCGGGTTGGAGCCATGAATTTTCATGTGCCTTTCCTCCGCTTTCCCTCTTCGGTCGAAAAGGGCATTTCCTGAAGAGAATTCTTCATTTTTCTACCTTTTTGCCAAAGATGGGCTTTCATGAAGACTTTTCTTCAATTCTGTCATGGGGTCCACCGCCACGCCATCTCTATGTATCTCGAGATGGAGGTGGGGCCCTGTTGAACGTCCGGTAGAGCCGACCGTAGCGATGGTGTCCCCTCGCCCAACACGGTCACCCTTTTTAACCAATAAATCTTTACAGTGAGCATACAAGCTTGTGACGCCGTCGCCGTGATCGACAACCACTACGTTGCCAAACCCGCCACGCTCGCCTGATGACACCACCGTACCTGGGCGCACTGGCCTGATCGGGGTGCCTGGGGCTGCAGCAATATCCAAACCCTTATGGTTTCGTTTTTTCCCGTGAAACGGGTCACTTCGGCGCCCAAAATGAGAGGTTACCGTTCCATCTACAGGCAGGTCACCCAATCCATGGACAGAATGGCCACCACTCCCACCGGATCGAGGTGCTGAAGGCAAAGACAAAGACATCAGTGACACAGGGCCTTGGGCAGCCTTTTGGACCCCCATCGCCTCACCCATCACATCTCGGAAGCCAAAACCACCCGACTCAGCCATGCGCTGCGCAATTTCCTGATCGAACAAACTGGAGAAAACCTCGTTCGCACCACCAGAAAACATACCTTCAGGTACCGTCTTTCGCATCTCTTTTACCATCATCTCAATCATATACGATTCAAAAGCAGTCGCGGCCTCGAGCTGGTCTTTGCTCATACGCGCCGACTCAATATGCGGCGACTTAAGCGACTGCATCGCCAGAGCGTCGGCTCCACTTAGCATTTTGAGGCTCACAGAGAGGTAATCTCAGCATGTAAAGCACCGGCAGCCTTGATGGTCAACATGATTTGAATGAGGTCCCGGGGCTTCACACCCATGCTGTTGAGCGCCGCAACCAGCTGACCAATCGTGACACCTTCAAGCATGGTCAGACGACCCGACTCCTCTTCGGCAATGATACGGGAGTCCCGAGTGACCACGGTTTGGCCCCCAGACAATACTCCGGGCTGACTCACAGTTGTGTCTTTCTGCACCTCGATGGTCAGCCCACCATGGGCCACAGCCACAGGTGAGACTTGAACATTTGCACCCATGACAACCGTACCGGTGCGCTCGTTAACAACCACCCTAGCCGGTGCATCGATCGAAATCTCTACCATGCCAATCTGCGAAAGGACTGCGATTGGAGAGAGGTCTTCGGTCTCTGGCATCTTCATGCGCACCATCGCGTCGTCATGAGCAGAGGCCACCTTATCACCCAATGCCTCGTTAATGGCGTCGGCCATGCGCTTGGCGGTGGTAAAATCTGGGTCGTGAATCAACCAATCAATGTGGTCGGCTGCGAGCAAGTTCATGCGATTCGGGTTTTCCACCTCGACCATTGCTCCTCTGGGAACACGCCCGGTGGTGGGATGGTTCTTACGGGTGCTCTCGCCACCAGACTCAGCACTAAAGCCACCGATAATGAGCGGACCCTGGGATGAGGCATAAGCATACCCATCTGCGGCATACAAAGGTGTCAACTGAAGTACACCCCCCTCAAGACTCTTGGCGTCTCCAGAAGAACTGACCTCGATGTCCACCTTGTGGCCAGGCCGTGCGCTGGATGGAATATGGGCTGTCACCATCACCACCGCGACGTTCCGTGAGATGATGTCATCGGTCTGCAATGTGACACCAAGCCCCTGCAGGCGGTTGGCTAAAGTACGAATCGTGGCCTCGTTGCGGCGGGAGTCACCCGTCCTGTTTAGACCGGTCACCAATCCATAACCAAAGACCACATTGTCTCGAACGCCATAAATGCTCGCGATGTCTTTCACCCGTGCGGCATCGGCCACGCTCGGTGCTAGAGTCAAAGCGATTAGCGTGAGGAGTATTGTTCGAACCATGGTGCCTCCGAAAGGCTTGATAGTCGCTCAATCGGTCACAAGGACCCAAGCTTAAGCCACAAATAGATTTTTTTGGGCGCAACCCTCACCTTCAGTGGTGACCGCGCACAGCAATGCCCAAAAATGATGCAGATCCGGCCTTGCGAGCCGTGGGCGACCAACGGTCAGCGCCTAGAAAGGCCAGGCGTGGTCCACAGCCCGGTGCAATACACCCGGACCTTGTTTGTCACCCAAAACACCTGCCCCATTAAACTCAATTCGAGCCTCGGCCAAAAGGCTGCTCTGAATGGTATTATCGGCCTGTATATCCAACGGTCGCGCCAAGCCCTCGACCACCAAATACTGGGTTTCGCGGTTAGAGCGGAGCTGCTTATAGCCCCAAACCTTAAGGTTTCCATTGTCCATCACCTCAAGCACGCGACAGGTCAACCGACCCTCAAGAACGCCGGCCCGCGCAGTACTGCCCTTTCCATCAAACCCGTGTTTTGACTCCGTTTCATAGCCAATGCCGCCACCTAGATTTCCCTCGTTATTTTTGGTTATCTGCTTTCCAATCCCAAAAAAGCTGCCAAGCTTTCCCTGCATGCCAGAGCTTCTCTGGGTACCGGTTTTGGCGCTCAACTCGGTGACGGTTTTTTCTTCGATATACACAGTGATGAGGTCGCCGACTCTCCGGGCGTTCCCGTTGGTACCGACCATGGTTCGCGCGCCGACTGCACTCCAAAGACTGCCTGGCAACACAGGCACCTCCGCCTGCTCAACATGCGTGACAGGCGGGGGTACGGGGCGGCCATCATTTGGCGGAACAGGAGCGTCCTTGGCCGCGACGGCCTGAGAGGTCACAAATAAACTCAACAGCAAGGCTTGAAAAATACGACTCATGGTCGGCCTCCGGTGCGCACAGTTGTAGGCGCAATTAATTGTCCTTGAACCACAGTGTCAGTGGCTAGATTGGCCACACGGACCCAATCACCAATCTGAGCATCCACAAGCATTCGACCCTTGGCCATGATTTGCAAAGAACCAAACTGTGCCACAATGGACACCGCCTGACCGTTGCTCGTCGCTGGCTTTCTTTTGGCAAAGCGCATGGTCACAGGTTGCCCCGCTCTCAAGCTGCGCGCCGCCACCCATTCACCGATGGCTGGGTCTACCAACACACCGCGAATTTTACTAATGTCTACCCGTGCGGATTTAAACGTGATGGGGTCTCCGGGCCGAGCTGCAACCTGGGCCACCGGCACATCTTTCCATAAGATAATACGCGAAGAAACCGAGTACCGACCGCAGATATTCCCAGAATCGATCATCCTGATCTTGAGCTGGGTTTGACCACGAAACTGCTCACCAGGGAGCGTTTGGACCTTGATCTCAACATCTGAGGAACATCCGTGACTGGCCGAAAATCCGACCGACTCCACTTCCACATCTGCAATATCCATCGCCATTTCGGCGGCAACGTGGGCCGAAACAGCGGCGGCGATCTTTGCTGAGATATCCACTGACGCCGTTGCGACACCACCACCAAGTGCCAAAATAAGTGCGATTGATGTCATGACTCTATCGCTTCATCTGGTTGACAACTTGCATGGTCTCATCGGCAGACTCAATCGCCTTCGATGTGACCTCAAATGCGCGTTGAGCCATAATCATATTGATCAACTCTTCGGCAATATCAACGTTCGAACCCTCAATAAAGCCCTGCTTGAGGGACAAGCCATCAGCCGTCTCCAGCGCAATGGGCTCACCAGATTCAGATGTGGCACTAAAGAGATTTCCACCCATGGCCTTCAATCCATTGGGATTTGTAAAGTCCACCACCTCAATGGCCCCAACCGTGACTGCCTCTGTGGCGTCGGTGTACCGCACCTGAACAGTTCCATCCTCGGCGATAATCACCTCAGATGCATCAAGTGGAATGGTTATTCCTGGGCTTACGGGCAAACCTTGCTGGGTCACCAACTCTGAGTCTTGGTTGACACTGAATGAGCCCACGCGAGTGAAGCGGTCTGCGCCATCTGGCGTTTGGACCACAAAGAATCCACGGCCCTGGAGCGCCACATCAAGCGGTGCATTGGTCTGAGAAATAGATCCTGGCGTGAAATCACGTTGGGTCGCGATAACCCGGCAACCCGAGCCAATTTCAAGTTGACCCGGCCGCTGTGCCTCTGCACTCGCCTCACCGGTTCGGATATTTTGATACACCAAATCCTCAAAAGCCACGCGGGTCTTTTTGAAGCCATTCGTCGATACGTTGGGAAGGTTGTTGGCGATGGTGTCGATTTGAACCTGCTGCGCAGCCATTCCGGTCGCAGCACTAAATAATGCCTTCATCTGCTTTTCCTCATGAGTTCGTTTGATCGACCGTCCAGCTCATCTGCGGTCTGCATTGCTTTTTGGTAGGCCTCGAAGTGTCGACTGGCCTCCATCAATTCCACCATTCCTCGCATGGGGTCGACATTCGACTTCTCCAGCACACCCTGAAGCACCTCGACCGTTCCTTCCACGGGGATGGTTCCAGCCTCTGCTCGCCACTGACCGTATCCAACAGGGGTGACCACCTCTGCATCGACAATGCGCAAGGTGCCTACTTCGCCGCCAGTTTCTGTGCGGACAACACCCTTCCTGTCAATGATAATTCGCTCCCGATCTGGAATTTCCAGCGGGCCTGAATCTGTCATGACAAGCTGGCCTCTCTGGTTTGTAAGCTGGCCTTCGTGATTGATTTTAAAATTTCCTGCCCGCTGAAGCACTTCACCGTCATCGGTTTGAATCATAAAAAACCCTCGCCCCCGCAAAGCGAGGTGGGTGTCGACTCCGGTGCTCTCAACATTTCCATCGGACATATCGGCCACCGTCTCTGCGACCGCCACATACGAGTTTCCCAATGCATTGGGATTGATCCGTTTGCTGGTAAAAGCCACACGCTGTTGCTTGAAGCCGTCAGATGTTGAGTTAGCGAGATTGTTGCTGATGACCTCCATCTGCGTCCAAGCGGCCTTGGCACCCGATAAAGCTGGGTAAATACTGCGACTCACAATGCCTCCCGGTACTCAAGATCACCTGCGCCCACAACGCCTTCGAGGGCTTTCCTGAGACCCTCTCGCGCCTCAGATAAAATCTGTGAGATTCGGGACGGGGTCACATTGAAGGTTTCTGCGACCTCCATCAAGTTCATGTCTCGGCCATAGTATAAAATAATGCACTCGCGCTTTCGGTCCGGCAGACTTGCAATGGCCTCCCTGAGGGCCTCGCGGGCCTGTTCACCCATGATGCTCGAAAAGGCAGAGCGGAAAGAATCGTCTGGCAGAGTCTCTGCAAAGGTCCGACCACCCTCTTCTCCATTGGGGCCGTCACTGCCATCGATGCGCACATGACTGACCGGCTTGACCCGGTCCATTGTGCGCCAATAGGTGTCGAGGCTCATCCCCAATCGTGCGGCGACCTCTCGAGGCTCTCCTGGGCGACCCAGCTTGCAAAGAAGCGTCTTTTGGGCATCCAGAACCTCTTTTGCAACTTGGCGTCGATGTCGAGTAAAGCTGTCCGTCGCCCGCAAGGCATCCATCATCGCACCGCGAATTCGGTATTCCGCGAATGTCGTAAACAAGATGTCCCGACCTTCGTCAAAACGGTCGAATGCTTCTAAAAGACCAATCGCCCCAAAAGAGGTCAGGTCTTCACCGCCAAGCTCACAACCTGGGGGCAAACGCTCAGAGATTCGCCGAGACAGAAGCAAGATTTTGCGCTGGTACTTTCGGCAAGTTTCCTCGCGGGACAAACCCTCGATTCGACGTTCACCGTGACTTTCTAATTGTGTCGGGTACATGTTTTCGTTCCCCTCACCCAGCCTTAGCGACTGGATTGTGATCCCCATTCGGTCGGGGAGCGTTGGACTTGAGTTGTTTGTTCTTTCCAATGATTACGCCGCGTTCCAAAGACACACTGGCGACGCGATCAAGCCTGATTGTTGGCAACAATTCTGCAGCCGACACAATGGCCACACGGGGAATCACCTTCCCAGACAACATTCGCAGAGGCCCCCGCGCGAGCGGCGGGCAAAGAACCACAACATCCCCAGCTCCATTCCACGACTCCGCTGCATCTCTCAGCCCAGTCAGCAACAACCGCGCCTGCTCCGGGTCGAGTGACAAACTCATGGCACCAGACTCAGACGTATGCAGGGCACGTGAGATGGCCTCTTCAGTGTCGGGCGCCAGGGCGATGTAGTGGAGCACGCCCTCAGGGGTCGCATACCGGTGAGTGATGTGCCGCGAAAGACGCTGACGCACAAACTCTGTGAGGCTGTTCGGGTCTTTGAGGCGTGTGGAATGCTCAGCCAATGCCTCGACGATGGTGGTGGCATCTCGCACACTCACACCCTCTCTCAAGAGATTCCTGAACACCCGAAGCACCGAGGCCCGTGAAAGCTGGTCTGGTACAAGCTCTTCGACCAGCTTCGGACTCTCCTCAGCCACCCGTTCCAGCATGTTGTTCAGCTGGTTTCGACTATAAAGCTCATGACCGTATTGGCTGAGAATCTCCGTGAGGTGTGTGGTCACCACTGTGGGCACATCAACCACGGTATAGCCCTTGGCCTGTGCATCAAGACGGTTCTTTTCGATGATCCAAATCGCCTCGAGGCCAAATACTGGATCGATGGTTTTGAGGCCATCCAGACCGGAATCTGCGTCGCCAGGATTGATGGCGAGATGCTGACGCGGCACAACACGGCCACGCCCAATCTCCTCGCCACGCAACAAGATGCGGTACTCACCACCATCGAGGCCGAAGTTGTCACGTAAGGTCACAGATGGAACGATCAGACCGGTGTCTTGGACAATCTGCCGGCGGATACGAGAGATCCGTTCAACCAGGTTTCCACCCTTGTTTTCGTCGACCAAAGAGATGAGGTCAACACCGAGCTCGATGGCAATGGCCTCGACAGACATCAGAGATTCTAGAGTGTCCTCCTCTTGACTCTCACTGTCCTCGGCACTTTCGACCGGGGCACCATTTGCCCCAACAGCTCGGGCCCCATCACCGCCAGGACTGACCACCCGTGATTCGTTGTGTCGGGCTTGCCATGCGACCACAGCAAAGATGCAACCGAGAATCGAGAACGGAAGCCGTAGACCAGGGATAAACACAAAGAGAAACAGCGTCGCAGAAAGAAGCATCAATGCCCGTGGTGAGCTGAACAACTGAGACCCAAACTGGCTGTGCAGACTCTTTTGGTCGGCATCGGGTACCCGAGTGACCAGCATACCGGCAGCAGCAGAGATGACCAGGGCAGGAATTTGGCCCACCAGACCATCACCAATGGTCAAGATGGTGTAATTCTCAATTGCCGTGCCGATATCGAGGCCGTTTTGAACCACGCCAATGATAATTCCACCGACAATATTGATCAATGTGATCAATATACCGGCGATGGCGTCCCCTCGAATAAACTTGGATGCACCATCCATAGCACCGTAAAAGTCGGCCTCCCTCATGACCAAGTCTCTGCGCTCGCGAGCCGTGACGTCATCGATCACACCCGAGTTCAACTCAGCGTCGATGGCCATTTGCTTACCGGGCATCGCGTCCAAGGTGAAACGTGCAGCAACCTCGGCGACCCGCCCCGAACCCTTGGTAATAACAACAAAGTTGATGACCACGAGAATCGTGAAGACCACGAGACCAACGACATAGTTACCACCCACAACCACATGGCCGAAGGCCTGAATGATGTTTCCAGCCGCGTCACCGCCACTGTGACCACCCATCAAAATCAGGCGGGTTGTGGCGACGTTCAAGGATAAGCGAAACAGGGTTGTGGCCAACAGTAAAGTTGGGAAAATGGAGAACTCGATGGGGTTGTTCACATAAAAGGTGACCAGCAACACCAACAACGAAATCGTTATCGAGATGGCCAAAAACATATCCATCACGATGGGCGGGAGCGGCACGACCATGATGATCATGAAGGCCATCAAGGCCATGGCCGTGAACAAGTCACCCTGTTCCCTGAGCCGCTCGAAGAATGTCTTGTTTTGGGTCGCCGAAGTCGCCACGAAGTCTCCCGTGTTCGACGCCCCTTCGGTCACGGGTTCAAAAGCTTTAGAAATCAGCCAATATTTTTAATGCGACTAGCGGTCCTCTTGAAGCTCAACCGGCAACGCGCCCACATCTGGTGCAGCACCGACCTCTCCGCTTTCGTCTGAACGCAAGACCGTGAACTCCACGCGACGGTTGATGATCATCGCGTCGGGATGACTATCTTTGACCAATGGCTTGTCCTCTCCAAAGCCCTTCGGTATCAAGCGTGCCCCATCGACCCCATTGTATTCGAGCCACGCGGCCACCGATTCGGCTCTGGCTTGACTTAAACGGCGATTGTACAGGCGACTGGCGCGGGAGTTGGTGTGCCCCTCCACCAACAAGTGCTCAATGTCTGGGTTGTCTGCAAGGACTTTGATGACCGCGAGCAGCACGGCTTTGGAGGTAGGAAGAATTTCAGCCTTGGCCTCTCTAAAGAAAACCTGCTCACGGATAACGATGCGGTTGTCGATGAGCTCAGCCAAGGGCCCAGCACTCGAGCCTCGCTCTATGCGCTCAAGAATCACGGGCACCACCACACTCGCACGGGCTGGCTCTACAATGGCCGGAATACCCCCGTAGCCAATTCCCGCCAAGCCACGCCATTCCGCTGCCCCCACGCCCTCGCCCACGCCCAAAGCTGTTCCCAAATAGGCAAAGCCCCCGCCAGGCAGGCGACCCTTCACCCGAACACCCGGCTCAAGAGGGAATGCGTCGAATCCCGTGGCGCCCTGAACGACCACTTCTGCGCCAACCGCAATCGTGTCGTCCAGAACCGGCAACAGGTAGTGCAATTCGATGCCGCCAATGGGGCTAGAACCGGTCTTTAGGTCTCGCGCAGGGCGATTCATGCCCACACGGACACCGGCGTTGACGGTGTACCCAAATCGGTCTATCTCTTGAGCGACAGCCACCATGGCTCCAGTGCTCACCCCCGGCGTGCCTGACCAACGTCCAGCGTTGCCAGTCGGAAGCCAAGTTAGCCCCTGAATGGCCACTCCTGGGCGGCCACCTTTGGGCGACATCATGGCCCACATCGCGCCAAACCGAGCGTCTCCTGATGCAACAAAGCCGCCGACGGCATCGTGACCATAGGCGGTGAAGGGATAGGACATATCGAAGCGGAAAGCGTTGCCATAATCATAGGCACCGTAGACATGGGTGGTCACCAAGGTGTCGACCAGGGTTTGATAGCCCACCTGCTGGCGCTCTCTGAGGGGGTTTACCGCATAGCTGACCATCACCCCTGCATTCCATTCGTCACCGAGCGCGGGATAAAGCAAACGGACTGAGCGTTTGGGGTCGCCCGCTGTATCGGCCACCCAAAAACCGCCGGCGTCGACCTCTGGAAAGGCTAAATCTTGAGCATGAGCGATGGGCGTGGCCCAAAGAAACGCTCCGACAGTCACCACAAATACCGCTGAAACCGGCAGGCCAGCACCGTCGTCACGCCGACGAACCAAGAGCGCCATGCCGAGCATCACCAACCACACCGGTGCGCTGTTGCTGCTGCCACTTGTGCTCGCACAGCCATTACAGCCACCGCCGAGCAATCCCCCCTGAAAGTCGACATAATCGGGAAGCCCGTCACCATCGCGGTCACGGGTGCCTTCTTGCTTGTCGCTCATGCCGTCGCCATCTGAGTCGAGGTCCAAAGCGTTCGGCACCCCATCGCCATCGACATCAGGGTCTGCAACCCCATCACCAGTCACGTCTACCAGAGACTCCTCAAGGGTCGGAATCTTATCGCCGTCATCGTCTTCATCGAGGGCATTGATCACACCATCGCCATCGGTATCGAGCGGGTCTTCTGGGTCGGGCACTTCGACCCCATCAAAAACGCTATCGCCATCGGAGTCTGCATTTTCGGGGTCGGTCCCAAGCAACCACTCATACCAATCGGCGAGCCCGTCCCCATCACGGTCATCCATCTCGGTATAGCCATCGCAGTCGTTATCGATCCCGTCCAACAGCTCTTCCGCACCAGGAAATACTGAGGCGTCGGTGTCATCGCAATCTTGGCCGGCTGCGGTGTGCTCTTGGGAATTATAGCCGTCCCCGTCTTGGTCGTACTTGTTGCCATCACAGTCATCATCGACGCTGTCATACCAAAGCTCGACCCCACCGGGATTGACGGCTGGGTCATCGTCATCACAGTCGGTACCACGGACCCCATCGATCTCGAATATATCCGAGTCATAGCCATCGCCATCGCGGTCGTAATCGCTCAAGCCATCGCAGTTGCTGTCGATACCATCGTAGAAAGTGTCTGGGGCGCCGGGGTAGGTCTGTGGGTCACTGTCATCACAATCAGCCCCCAGCGGTTCACCGTCAAAACCGTCGCCATCGACGTCGGTCAAATCGAGGCCATCGCAGTCTTGGTCGACGCCGTCATAGGGCACTTCTGTCGCACCGGGGTACACGCCTGAATCGTCATCGTCGCAGTCGTCATAACCAAACAAGTCAGACCCCCGCCCATCGCCGTCTTTGTCGAAATCAAAGGCGCCATCGCAATTTTGGTCGACCCCATCGTACCAAGTCTCGATAGCATCGGGATTAATCAAGGGGTCTGTATCGTTACAATCCTCGCCACCGTGGGCGATGATATCAAAACCATCGCCGTCTTGGTCATAGTCGGACCCACCGTCGCAGTTGCCGTCGATGCCGTCGTACCAGGTTTCGGGCGCCCCAGGAAAGACAGATGCATCGGTATCGTTACAATCGGGACTGACCGGGTCGTCGGCACGGTATCCATCGCCATCGACATCGGTGAGGTCGACGCCATCACAATCTTGATCTACACCGTCATAAGGAATCTCAGGGGCACCCGGATACACGGCAGCGTCGGTGTCATCGCAATCGTCGCCGCCAGTCCCCATCGACGCATAGCCATCGCCATCGGCGTCAACACCGTCTACTCCATCGCAGTTTTGGTCAATGCCATCCCCAAATGAATCGCTGGCAGTGGGCAAGATGGTCGGGTCGGTGTCATCGCAATCAAGACCGTCCCAAACATCCCAGTCATAACCATCCCCGTCTTGGTCGTAATCTGAGCCGCCATCGCAATCACCGTCAATCCCGTCGTACCAAGTTTCGGTTGCGCCCGGGTGTACAGCATCGTTGGTATCGTTGCAGTCTGGCCCGCCCACCTCGGAAGCCTCATAGCCATCGCCGTCAACATCAGTCAGGTCAAAGCCATCGCAGTCTTGATCCACGCCATCGTAAGGAAACTCAACGGCCCCGGGGTAAATCCCAGCGTCATCGTCATTGCAGTCGGTGAGGTCATAATGTCCGTCACCATCACCATCGTCGGCATCTGCATTGGGGCCGCCGTACGCCCCAATATCAGACCGGGTGCCGTCCACATCGACCACACTGGGGTCTCCAGCGTCGATGCAAGGGCTGCCAGCCAACAAAAATAAGTTGTCATTGTCTTCATCGGCATCGATGCTGAAGGCCCGAAACATGGGCAAGTCATCGATATTCCCACTGCCGCCAGTCGGGTCACTCAAGGTGCCTGTGTAGTCGCCGCCTGAATTGGTCCCCACATCGTTATAGTAAAAATCTGACCCGGCTGCCGAGCCAGCATCGTCGGCATAAAGCCCACCGCCATCTTGGCCCGCCCAGGCGATATTGTTCACGAATGAAACGGTCGAACCGTTCAGATACAAGTGCGCACCATCATCAAAAGCGGTATTGCCGACGAAAGTGTTGTTGAGCAGGTGAGCCTGACTGGCGCTGTTATCGATGTGTACAGCCCCGCCATCGCCGGCGCTGTTTTCACTGAAAACGCAATTTTCAATCTGACCATCACCCCCGGCGTTGCGGTCAAAAATAGCGCCTCCTCTTCCGGTGGTGTCTGCAGCGTTGCTATGAAAAATTACCCGACGAAAAAGGTACTCGCCGTTGTCATCAAGACTGACCGCGCCACCGTCGCCACTCGGAACCCGGTTGCGTAAAAATGTGGCGTCTTCGACCGTTACCGAATCGCCCCCTGTCGCGTAAAGAGCACCCCCATCGTCCTCAGCGTCATTGGACTCAAAGCTGCTGGCGAACACCTCCAAACTGTGACCACTGCTCACCGGGTCAAACGCAATACCACCACCGGATCCCAGGCGAGAGGAGTTGTCATCAAAGCTTGACCCACTCACCGTCAGCGAGGCGCCGAGGTCTGCCACGATGGCCCCGCCGTCTCCGGAAGAAGCGACATTATCCTGAAAGTCGGCGCTGGTGACGACCACAACATCTGCAGGTTGGTACAGGTAAATCGCCCCACCCGCCTGACTGGACTCATTGCCTTCAAAGCTTGCCCCATCGATACTCAACTCGCCATTGGTAAACACCCGAATGGCACCACCATCTTGAGCGGTAGCCTCGTTGTCGGTGTAATTGCCGTCGGCGTCCTCAAAAAGGGAGTCCCCACTGACATCGACAGCCCCACCTCGGTCCGCCTCATTTGAATCAAAGCTGCACCGGGTGCAATTGACAGATGCCGACCTGCTGGCACGCAAGGCCCCACCGGCGCGC
>DBIS01000366.1 GCA_002296975.1 Deltaproteobacteria bacterium UBA796
CGACTTGATGGAGCAAGGCCTCGAACTCCTCAAACTTCAAAGGACGGTTGTCCATGGCTGATGGCAAGCGAAAACCATGGTCCACAAGGGTCTCTTTTCTGCTTCGGTCCCCCTTGTACATGCCCCCCACCTGAGGCACGGTCACATGGCTCTCATCGATAATCATCAGCCACTCTTTTGGGAAGAATTCGATCAAGGTCGGGGGTGGTTCTCCCTTTTTTCGACCCGATAAATGCCGACTATAATTCTCGATGCCCCTGCACCGGCCAGTCTCACGAATGAGCTCCAAATCAAAGCGAGTCCGCTCCTCGAGCCGCTGGGCTTCGAGCAGCTTTCCAAAAGAATTCAACTCGTACAGACAGTCTTTTAGCTCGGACCGAATCTCGTATACCGCTCTGTCCATCTGGGCTTTTGGCGTGACATAGTGACTCGCCGGATAGATGGCGACCTGCTCCAGGTTCTGCTTTTTGATGCCCCTGAGGGGATCGACAAGGCTGATGGCCTCGACCTCATCTCCGAATAATTCAATGCGAATCGCGACCTCGTCCTCGGATGCCGGAAAGACCTCGATCACATCACCGCGAACCCGAAATGTGCCCCGGTGAAAGTCGTGATCATTTCGGCTGTACAAAATCTCGACCAAAGCCCGCAACAATTTGGGGCGAGGCCAACTGTCGCCAACGGAGAGGCGAATCAGCATGCCGTCATAGGCCTCTCGCGACCCGAGCCCATAAATACAGGACACCGAGCTGACGATGATGACGTCTTTGCGTTCTAGCAAGGACTTGGTGGCCCGATGTCGCAGCTTGTCGATGTGCTCGTTGATCAATAAATCTTTCTGAATATATGTGTCAGACGAGGGCACATAGGCCTCTGGCTGAAAATAATCGTAATAGCTGACGAAGTACTCAACGGCGTTGTCTGGAAACAAAGACTTGAGCTCCCCATAAAGCTGTGCCGCAAGGGTCTTGTTGTGGCTGAGCACCAACGTGGGGCGGTCTGCATGACGAATAAGGTGCGCCATGGTGAAGGTCTTTCCGGTGCCAGTCGCCCCCAACAACACCTGGTGAGCCACACCCGCATCGAGCCCTGCACACAATGACGCAATGGCCGCAGGCTGATCGCCAGCAGGATTAAAAGGAGTCGTCAGCTTAAAGCGGCCCACGGCTCAAGCTCGCTTTGGGCTGTTGAGTGCCACACACACGCACAAGACGCAAAGACCGACCAACCCAAAAAACTTCGATTCCTGCAAAAACCAATGCCATTGTGGGACGATTTTTTGCAAAGGACGCAACACATACAGCGGCCAAGCCACGAAAAACAGAGAAGGCAAGCCGACGAGCCAAGCCAGCCGGCCCAGTCGACCATCAAGCAAGGCTGTGCCGACCACCACGGCCGGAAATACCGCCATCACCAGATGATGCTCATAGGTGTAAACCGGGGTGATCAGCATCAAGATGGTGAGGGCCCCAAAGACACCGGCATTACCGAGGGCGTCGCGTTTGTGGCGCGCCACAAAGCCCAAAATGGCCAAGGCGGAAAGGCTCACCCAACGGCTGGCGATGATGGCCTTTGGTGCCAATGTGTGCTTGTCTGGGCCCGGCCAAAGTTGATTAAAAAGGTCGGGGATTGAATGGTTCGCGGGCAAGGTGATGGGGATGGTGAGCCCATGATAGTCGCCGGTCGAAAATCCAGGTAGAATCTCAGTATAAAAGCGATACTGTGTCTCAAAATCAACGAATGGAAGCGCTAAAACCGATGAACTGATCGCGAAAAATACCGCACCCATCACCGGTCGCCAAGCGCGGCGCGCACCAAAGCCAACCAGATAGAGCACCGGTGACATCTTGGCCATCGCGGCAGCCCCGATCAACAATCCAGAGCCCCGCCAAAGCCCGACAACTGCGGCCGCCATCACCAATAGGTTGGCTTGGCCCATCTTGGCGTTGTCCGTCAAGGGTGTAAAGCCCAGACAAGCCACGGCGATGACCAGCCAAGGGGCTTTAAACCATCGGCGAAAGACCACGATGAGCATCAACCACGCGAGTTGGTTGAGCCCAAAGAAGATTTTGTAGCTGGTGGTCAATGAAAAGCTCGGCGACCACAACATCGACACGACAAACGGTGGTGGATAAAAATAAGGGTGAACTGATTTTCGAGTGCGCTCAGCACGGGCCCGGCGACTCAGGGCTGCTGTGTCATAAGGGCTGCCACCATCGACGACGGCGGCGGCGGCATAATGATAGGTCGCGAAGTCTCGGGCATGTCTGACCGTCGACACATTATGCCACGCAGGAGCGATAGACACCGCGCTGTATGCGAGCAGCAACAAGCCGAGCAGCCATGGTTTTGTACGACCCATACGCCCCCTTATCCGCCCACGGCCCGCGGGAACCCTACCAAATAAATTGCGCCGGCCTCGACATCGACCAGCAGCACCCCGTATGGGTCGAAGGCCAAGCGGTATTCGAGGAGCTGACGCCGGGTGGGCGGAAATGCAGGGTCTGGGGCCTTTGAGCCGGTTTTTACCTCTGCGATAAAGCGCTCCCCATCGCGCTCTACCAGTAAATCTGCCCGCAGCTCAACCTCTTCTTCTTCGCCGTCCACGGTGATCCACCACAAACAACTCACCTGGCGGTCGATGATGGTGAAGCCATCGGCCTCAAGCAAAGCCTCAGCGTCTTCCTCGCCGGCGAGGGCGCGATGGGCACGGGCCACAGCCCGGCGTGACCCAATGCCCTGCCGATAACGCCCCCGGATGAGCAAAAATACAATGACCAAAGCAAGGGCCGCGATGATGAAGCTAGAGAGGTCCACAGCAGGTCATCACCCGGTTGAGGGCACAGCGCCCGGACAGATTTTGGCCTGTCGTATGGGGGAAACCGCTTAATGCTAAAGACATGACCCCCTTTACGATCGGCATCTTGGTCCCTTCAGATGGACCCGGCCCAATGGCTCCACCCTCATCGCGACCCATCGGGCGAGCAGCCTTGATGCTTGCGAACCGTGGCCTGGACCTCATCTTTGGCGACCAACTCTCAGACGGCCACATGAGCGGCTTTAGGGCCACCACGGCTGCTTGGGAGCCGGTCCACAATATTCGCCTCGATGGCGCCCACGATCGTTTCCCCAGCCAGCTTCGCGCTCAGCGATACAGCGAAATTCAAGCGGGCCTCGGCGATGTTGTCATGGGCAACCCCTTGGGCTTCACCATGCTGTGTCGCGACAAGCTCAAAAGCCAACGAAAGCTCGAATCCATCGGCGTCTCTATGCCAGAACTCATCACCAAACCTGAAGCGTTCGAGTCCGCCTTAAAACGCTGGGGGAGCGGCTTCATCAAGCCCCGATACGGTGCACTCGGCATCGGGGTTGCCAGGGTAGTCCCCGGCGACGCACTGCCAAAAACCATCCCGGGAATGGTCCAAGACAACGCTGAACCCGCCCTGCTTCAACAGGCGATTTCTCCCCCCGACGGATGGGCCTCTCGGACGGTGAGAGTCCTGCTCCAACGACAACCCCACGGTGACTGGGTACAAGCAACCCCTGTTGTGCGCCAAAGCCGAATAGACCCCGTCGCCAACGCAGCCCGTGGTGCTCAAGTCGTAGCGGGTCCATGGGTTTTGGATACCCAGACCCTCAACCAAATCACCGAGACGAGCACGACCATCGCCAATGCCCTCGACGAACTCGAAGACTCAGACTGGATTCTCGAGGCAGGCATCGACTTGGTCTTGGACCAAGACCACCACCCCTGGCTCATCGAGATTAACTCTCGCCCCCGAGGCCGCATGGAAATGCTCGCCGACACAAACCCCGATAAATACCTGGCCGCCCACATCGCCGCTGCAGCCCGACCCATCGAACGCATCAGGGCGCTCATCACCCAAAAACGCGACCTCAATCCAGCATAAGATCCAAGATTAAACGCATCTCGTCCGGCTCAAAAGCGTTGTTCGCATAGGCGATTCGACCATCTGGGCCAACGATCCAATCCTGTGGGTACGCCGCCGTCGAAAAGGCTGACACCATCGCATATTCACGATGTACCGACCCATCGGTGTCGACCAAAATCGGAAAGGTCAAACCCAAGGCCTCCGCATAATCCCGCAAAGTCGAATGTGAGTCCGCAGAGGCCACCCCCCAAACCGCGACACCGGCCTCTCGGTACGCTTCATAAATACTGTGTTGAATGTCTGAGACCTCAGACGCACAAACCGGTCACCAGGTCGCAAAATAGATCAACACCACTGGGTGGCCGATCATCTCTGATAGCCGGTGATATTCACCATCAAGGTCCGCCAACACAAAGTCGGGTGCCACCGCGCCCACACCCACGCCATCGGTGACTGGCCCAGCCTGGACCCTCAAATACTGAATCGGCTGGTCAGGATCATCCGAGGCCAAACAAACCTCTGTGTCGAGTTCACCCCCTGACCACTCCAGCCGCAACATCGCCCGCTCACCGACAGCCACCGTGCTTTTGTTGACGGATACAAGCAAACCCTCAACACCCGACTCAAGGCCCACAAGATGCAAGGGTGCTGAGCCCTGGTTGTTCACCGGCACCTCAATCACATCGGCCGTGTCTGGGATAAACAAAGACGAGACGGCCAACGACATATCGGGCGCAGAAACACCAGGGCGACGCGCATAGCCACGCACCGCGCCCCAATCGCCAACCCAAGCCACCCCATCCGCCGCATCGACCCCCATCGCCCAAAAAGGTGTCTCGCGGCTCGACACCGGTGTGATCACCGAGGGGTCGGACACATCGAAGGCAATCACCGCCTTTTGGGTCACCGCCCACAGGGTATCGCCATCAACAGCCACACTCTGGACAGACTCACCCGCCGCCCAGGTGTCGAGCCACACAGGACTGAGCGGATCGGAGACATCGAGGGCCACAACCCCTGTGGATCCAGCCGCTGCAAAAAGCACGTCACCATGGAGTGCGAGCGCTTGAACCCCACTGCCTACATCCACCGCTCCCACCGCGTTTGGGTATTCTGGGTTGCTCAGGTCAAACACAACCACGCCCTCAACATTATCGGCACCATACAGAGCCCCATCACCGACGGTCACCCCCCAAGCCGAGGACATTCCTGAAACCGTCGAGCGCTCAGTCGGCGCAGCCCGATCGCTGATGTCCAAGGTCACGAGCTCGCCAGAATGTTTGGCGATGTACATCAAATCACCCGAGACATCCATGCCCGCGAGCCCGGAACGGCCCCACAAATACACGGCCTGCGGTGCATCCAGGTCGGTGGTGTCGATCACCCACAAGCCAATGTCTCGGTGGGTGGTGTAAATCAAGCCAGGCGCCGGATCATCGATACCCGGAACCCACAAACTATAGTATCGCCCCCCGCCTGAAGTTGGACCGCGGGCCACAAGCTCGGGTGTGGCAGGATCGGAGACATCAAAACCGAAAAGCCCCCCCTGGCCAACACCCCAAAACATATTGCGAGCCGGGTCCATCTGAACCTGTACAAGTTCCATAAGCACCGCCGGGGGCGCACCACCCTCCGGTATCGAATTATAAAACCCGAGTGTCTCGATGGGGTCTGTGGGCAACGTTTCGGGAACTAGACAAGGGCCGAGAAGCACTGGGGCCGCTCCGGTATCTTCGGGACCGACGCTCCCGGTATCTTCACCTTCATGGGCTTGTCTAAGCTCCCCGGAGTCATCAAGCCCTGACCCAACCTGGGGCGCACAAACCCCGTCATCATCAAAGGCATAGCCCGAATAACAACCCAGTTTATCACCCTGACACCCCACGGTCGCACAAAGCAAAACGAAGGAACAACCGAGATAAGATCCTTTCACCATACGCTGATCATGCGCGAACAAACCCTCTTCGTCCAGCCCAAACACAATGGCCAGCTTCGAAAAGAAAGTTGATCCAGCCCCAAACGCCCCCGAAAGAGACCGGACCAACCCCTATTCAGCCATCAAACAAGGTTTTGTCGATGGCGCGACGGACATCCAAACACGGGTCTACAAAGCGCACCCCAGCGCACTTGTACCCAGGCGGACACCCCCGTCGAGAGACATGCCGGATTTCAACGGTAACCGGCAGCCCTTTTGCCGCCCCAAACTCCAGCCACACCGTGATCCGACGCCCGACCCAAAGGCCGAGACACCGCGCATCGTACTGAACTGCCGCGCCCCCGCTAGACAGATCGACGACTGGGTAGGACTGAAATCCTGAGTCGGTCATCATGGCCAACCCCACCCCAGCAGATGCCGGGAGTGGATGGCGATCGGTTCCGCGTCGAGAAAGCCGCTGGACCGTTTTGGGGCGACTTAAACGCCAAACCCCTGGCTCAAGGCTTTCAGTGATGCGAGAGAAAAAAACCAGGCTGTCGGCCTCAAACCGGTAATCGATACGAACGCTCTGACCCGACTCGATTCTCGCAACCCGACTGAGTGTAGAGTCCCGCCCAACAAAGGTGAGGCCGCCGCCCTCTCCACTCCAATCAAAATGCCCTGGCACTCGGAGATAGCTCGAGGTCAAACATGCTGCCGAACCTTCCAAAGAAACCGAAGCTAAATGGCGAGAAACCTGCTTTGGTCGTTGGATATGTGGAACGGCTGCATAGCTCATAATCGTGGAGACTCCCTGAGCCTCGATACGGAACAGCCACCCACCAGCATGAGGGGCGGCAAAAAAAAATCTGTCGATTACACTGTTCCCATGCTCACTCTTTTGTTGATCTCTTGTTTAAAACCCTCAGGCCCTCCGATGAAACGGGTGGCCCGCGGCGATGAGGGCCTATCTGCCGAGTGGGTGGCAGAGGGTTCGATACAAAGTCGCTTAGCAGCCCCCGACGAAGCCGATTTGGTGCTGTACTATTTGGGGGAACAAAAGGGTGATATTTCCCCCTGTGGATGCCTTGACAATCCCCGAGGCGGACTGCCCAGGGCCGCCAGTTATCTCGAAGCCTCAGAAGCTGGGTTGGTGCTCAATGGCGGATACTGGCTCGATGACGGCGCCACCTTGGATGGCAGCCCAATGGCCGATGCATTGCTCAAAAATGAGTGGTTCGTAAAAGGTCTCCAACAGCTCGGCACCACCGCTGTGCATGTGGGCTTTGACGATCTCATCGGCTTGTCTCGAATGACCACCACCCCAGACCTGCCGATGTTCAGCGCCAACCTCGCTGGTGAGGGCATCGCCAGCCACATCATCGCCACCCACCAAGACCTCAAGATCGGCATCACCGGCGTGTCACACCCAGGCTCGATCACCATCAGCACACCCGGCTACACCCGAGAAGACCCCGCCCTTGCCCCCGAGCAGGTCATCGCCACCTTGGCTGAGCAGACGGACCTCATCGTCCTCTTCAATCATGGGGCCACCAAAGCCACCAAAAAACTACTCAAATCTGGACTCGTCGACATCGTTATCGACACCGCCCATCACCGCGGCTTTGACCCGCCTTTCCGTCACGGTGGTGCAATTTGGGTACGCTCTCACGACCAAGGCCTGCGCTTGGGCGAACTGCGCATCGGGCTGGAGGGTGGCGATATCGCTTGGGCCATCGACCGTAAAATCGACATGGACACCACCATGCCGGACCATCCAGACCAAGCTGTATTGGCCAAAGAGACCAAACGGGCTTTGAAGGCCTTGGACGCTAAACTGTTCAACCGGTGAGTCGAGGCGCTTAAAGCACCCAGTAAAAACCGATATAAGGCAGGGGTAAAATCGGCATGGTCGGCACCAGCGCTTCCCAAAACCGTGGGTGTAGGTTGGACTGGGCATTGTCGACATAATCCGACACACCCGCGTCTCGAATCGGCATCGGGTTGCCCGGGACGATCATGTTCACCCCGAGGGCGATGCGCATATTTTCGCCCATACGGGTCACATAAGTTGGATGTACCTCAAGCCACCAACCACCTTCGTTCATCAAGTTCAGCGGATGAAAACGAATCACAGAGTTGAAGGTAGAGCGGTCGTTGAGCATATGTTCATAGCCCAAAATGACCGGCACCCTCACACCTTGAAATACCCAGCCGTCATACACCTCGCCCTTGGAAGTGTCTTTGGCCTCATGCCCATACATCAAAGGCGCTCGGTACAGGGTCAGGGAATACCACCAGTCGCCGCCAAAGCCCTTGTCTGGCCCACCCCAACCATCTGAAAACTGAAGCCCGACCTTGAGGCTATCGTAGATAGCGCCCGTGCCCAGGTTCAACCGGCCCTTGTCACCCACGCGCATGGAATGCCGAAGCCTTACACCCGCGGAGTACGAGCCAAAACCCATGGTCGCCCAAGGCCATTCCGCCCAAACCATTGGCTCAATGCTGAAGGCCTTGTTTTCGTCTTGAAGCACAGCCCACTTGAGCTGCGCATTAAAGCCAAAAATATTGGACAACATGCTTGTTCGCAAATCCAGGGCGTCGGTCAGCCCAAAAGAGGATTGACCCAAACCCACGTGCAACTGCTTATTGCCAACCCCAACAGTATGCGCACTCTCGGGCATTTCGTGGGCGTTTAAGGCCAAGCCCGGAAGCGAAAAAAGCAGAGCTGTAAAAAATACAAGAATGCGCATCACGTTCTCCCGATGGGGCACGCTACCAGCGTTCTCAATGAACCGTCAATCGGTGACCAAAAAGGTCAGCCGAAACTATCCGTCTTCGCCGATCGCTTCTACTGGACAGTTTTCAAGCGCCTCAAAGCACTGAGCGAGCTCTTCTTCGTCGAGAGGTTGCTTGTAGCAAATGTCGTGGTCCTCGTCGTCGCTCATGCGGAAGTTGTTCGGTGCAGCGTCTGAACACACCGAGCAAAGAATGCACTCCTTGTCGACATAAAATGAAACCCGCTGACCCTTGATGGTGGCCTCGCCAGTTACGTTGTCTTCCCACTTTTCTGTTGCGTCCGCCATGTTCGGCTCCTTTAAATCACCCCGCGACGGGGTATTGGTTTGGTTTTACCCAACCGGCAACACCCACGCAACAGGATAAGGCACCCTTATGGCCATTCTAAAAGTCGCCCGCATGGGCAATCCAATCCTTCGGCAAGTCGCAGTCCCAATCCCCATAGAGAAGATCACCTCGCCAGAAGTGGTCCGTCTCATCTCCGATATGTTGGACACAGTCGCTGAATATGATGGGGTTGGCCTGGCTGCTCCCCAGGTACATCATGGGGTTCGGTTGGTCCTTTTGTGCTTTGATCAACAAGAAGGGTTCGAAGCGTGGATCAACCCAGTCATCACACCGACCACCGATGAAACCGAGGTCACCACCGAAGGCTGTTTGAGCGTCCCAGACCTCCGTGGAGAGGTTCGGAGACCCTCCGCTGTTCGGGTTGAAGCCTATGATCACACAGGTCAACATTTTGTTCGATTCCTCGAGGGTTTCGATGCCGTGGTGGCGCAACACGAGTGTGATCACCTTGATGGGGTGTTGTATGTGGACAAAGTCGACACCAAGACGCTTTCATTTTTAAAAGAGTTTAGACGCTACACGGAGTCCACGGATGGGCTCGAGGAAGAAGAATGAGTTTTCTTGCCCGATTGTTTGGCAGCGACCCCGACTCAAAAATCGCCAAAGCCAAGCGACTGATGGCCATGAATGAATTTCATGAGGCCCGCTGGCTCCTCGATGATCTGGAACACGAAGAAACAAAAGCCCTCCAACACGAGGTCATGAGTGGGCTTGTACAGATCAATCTCAACGAAGGGCGTGCCCTGTACAGCGCCGGAGACCGCGCCCGTGCCGAGGAACATTTGGCCATGGCCCGAGAGTTTGGCGCCAATTCAGAACAACTTCGCCAAGCCAGGCGCCAAGGCCGAGAGGCGATGCCCGCCCCCAAAGTCAAAAAGACCCCAGTAGACGATGGGCCGGTCGGCGATGACCCCATTTGGTCTCTCCCTCCGGACGACCCCAGGCTTCGATACGCGCTGATGGTCGAGACTTACCCCGAGCAATTACGAGCGCGGCTCCTGGGGCTTGGACCAGACTTTGCCGCTGCCGCCCTCATGACCGATGCGGGCGACCCAACTGGGGCGATGAAGGCGCTGACGCCTTTTGTAGGCCGTGACGATGTGGCCAGGTACGAGCGGGCCCGGGCGGCAATCGCTGCCAATGAGTTGCCTGCTGCTGGCTCAGAGTTGATTCAATTTGGAGCGTCTTTAGGCCATCAGGCCATCGGCTCAAAGCACACCGCGATGATGATGGTTCAGGTTTTGAGTAAAATCGGGCGCGCAGAAGAGGCCCTCACACACATTTTGACCGCTCTCGACCTCGCTCAACTACCACACGAACAGACCATGATGAAGGGCGCTGAAGCCAGCCTTCTCTTTATGCTGGGACGGGACGAAGAGGCCGACACCAAAGCGACCGCGTTGCTCCGAAACGAGAGTCGGGACATGGGTTTGGTCAAGCTCCTTAGCCAAATTCGAAAACGCCGAGGACAACGAGTCAACGCCATGGCGATGCTCGAAGATGGCCTCAATCGCTGCTGTTCAGCCCCTGGAAAATGCGGCTCTCAACCCCTCGACGTCGAGGCGGTCCGCATGTTGATCGTGATGTACCTCGAGGACAATATCGAAGCCGGCCGGGTAGACGAGCTGCTTGCAGACCTCGAAAAGCACAGCAAACAACCCACTTGGGATGATGGCTATATCTCAGCACTTCAAGCGCGAAATACCGCCGACCCGCGCTTAAAAGATCAAGTCATGAACCTGAGCCGAGGACTCCAAGCCCAAGATCCCAGACTGGTAGTTCTTAAGGCCTCATTCTCAGCCCAAATGGGTCTCGGCTAGAGGCGACTCCGGGCCAACAGGCCCTGACGTGCAAGGACCTCTCGGGCCTTCCACGCGTCAAAAAAGGCCTCTTGTCTGGCCTTTGGAAGGTCGCCATCACCGACGATCTCCCGCCGACGCTCGGTCACCCGCTGTAAAATACACGCTGCAGCGACCGACACATTCAGAGACTCGGTCAAACCGGCCATCGGCACGCAAATTGCGCCATCTGCATGGGCGCGAGCCTCATCGCTCACACCGGTCAACTCAGCCCCCATCAAAATGGCGACGGGGCCATCGACCGGCAATGTGCTTGGGTTGTGTGCATCATCGGTGAGGTCGGCCACAAAAATCTTAAATCCACGCTCATGCAAAGCCGTCATCACCTCGGCGGTGCTGTCCCAATACCGAACATCAAGCCAGCGCTCAGCCCCGCGCGCAGCCCCTTTTGATGGGCGAAACCGGCTGGTCACCAGGTGCACTTCATGCACACCAAAACACTCACAGCTTCGCAATATGGCGCTTGTATTATGACGACGATGTACAGCCTCCAAAATGACCACAACCGAGCCCAATCGCTCGGCGAGCATTGTGGAGACCCGCGCCTGCCGGGTACTTGAGATACTCACTTTACTGCCTGTACAAGATCAGCCGGGCTCCGGCATAGGGTACAGAGAGGGTCTGATCGGTCACCATATAGGGCAGGTTCGCGCCCCCATCGTCGATGTCCATGCGCATCAAACCATCGCGGGAGGCCCACTTGCCCTCAGTCACCCTCTCTTTTTCCTTCACCATCGCCTGCACCCGCAGCCCACCGTTATTCTCAAAATAAAAGCGCAACCGGGTGTTGACCCCGCGCAGGGCGACCGAACACTCCCACTGGCCAATAATTCCGGCGTCTTGAATCCAAGGACTCTGACTGCCCTTGGTGCCCCAGCCCCCTGTTTTGGGATCGTTAAGCGCATCGACTTCACCCCACGGCGTGCCATCTCTCCCAGCGCCAAGCACCTCTTTTGCTCCCCAATTCACGCCCGCTGGCGAAGGAACAAGTGCAAGTAAAATAGCATCAGGGTCTAGCTTTGCGACCTCGTTTTTACTCGCCAACACCGCCCACCAAGTCGCGACACCGGATTTAGACAGGTCCAGCCTGGCCCGGCCTAAACGCTCTGGGCCAACCAAGTTGATATGCCCATTGGGTTCGATGGAAAAACGTTCGATGGCGATGCCTTTTTTGAGTAAGGCCGCAACGATTTCTTCTGGCAATCCTTTGGTGTTCCTCAGTTGAAACTCAAGGATCTCGCCCTTTTCTGGATGGGCTGCGTCAAGCACCGCACGGTGTTCTCCCGCAGCGGTCCAACCGACTGGCGGACTGAGGGCGAAGGCTGAATTGGGCCCAAACAGGGCGAACCAAGCTAAAACAAAAAGGATAAGTCGTTTCATAGCTCCGCAATCTATCATGGGTTTTCTGGGCAAGCGGTATACGGAAACTTAAGGGCCGGCCATGAAACGGATGCTGAAAGATTGGGCGATGGCCCTAAGTTTGGGTGCCTTGGTCTTTTTGGCCATCTCGTGGCTGCAGCCAAAACCCCAGATTCCCGATCTTGCGCCAGACTTTTCAGTCACCACCCTCAATGGTGACACCATCGCACTGAGCGCACTCCGCGGCAAAACCATTGTCGTCAATTTTTGGGCCACATGGTGCGGTCCTTGCCAAGCCGAAGTTCCAGCCTTTTCTCGCTTCGCCATCGCCCATCCCGAGGTTCCTGTCATCGGGCTCTCGGTGGATCACACGGGGCCAGCCAAGGTGCGCGCCACCGTTAAAAAATGGGGCATCCGCTATCCGGTGGCCATGGCCTCAGCAGACCTCCAACGGCAATATGATGTCTCGACTTTGCCCACGACGGTGGTCATCGGACCGGATGGAATGGTTAAAAAAATCCATGTGGGTACCATGAGCGAACGCCAACTGGTCAACGCTATAAAATAGGGTCAAAGCCCTCATCAAAAGACCACAAGCCCACTCGGCTCGGGCGTTTGACCAGTTCAGAGATGGTGCGCAGGTACTCGTCCCGACACAGCTCTACGGCCCCAAACCTTGCGAGGGTATCTGTGTGGACTTGTGCGTCGACCAAGCCAAAACCCCATTCTTGGAGTTGCCCGATCAACCATACCAAGCCGATTTTGGATGCATCGGAGACATGGCTGAACATGCTTTCACCTGAAAATAAGCCACCCAAGCTCACCCCATACAAGCCGCCAACCAGCGTCTCCCCGGACCACACTTCGACCGAGTGTGCGTAGCCGAGGTGATGGAGTTCACAATAGGCCGCGAACATATCGGCCGTGATCCATGTGCCCTTTTGGCCTGGGCGGGGGGTGGTCTTGCAGGCAGAAATGACCGCCTCGAATGCGGTATCCATCGTGACCCTGAGGGCTGTCTTTTTGAGGGTCCGTTTGATGCTTCGGCCCAAATGAAGATGGGCGGGGTCGAGTGCAAAACGAGGGTCGGGTGAAAACCACAAAATGGGTTGGTCATCGGAGTACCAAGGAAAAATCCCGCTGGCATAGCCGAGAAGCAAACGCTCTGGCCGGAGATCGCCACCCACACCGAGTAAACCGCTTTCGTCGGCGCGCCGGGGGTCGGGGAAGATGAACTCATCTTCAGGGATGCGGTAAACTGTCACAGCAGCCCTATATCAAACAAACGATTGTCTCCCCATGTGTTCCACGTGGAACAAGCCAAAGCACAAAGCAATGATCATCTCCATCGCGCCCCACCCTCTTCTCGACACCATCGTGTTCCATACCATGTGGCCCAAGCCCCTCGACGACTTGGCAACCCTCGGAGATATTGCACATTGGTTCTCGAAGGATGCCGCACCACCCTTTGAACGCCCTGATACCGTCAAGCCAACCGTCCGAGACTTGCTGCGTCATGGTGGATTCAAGCCTTCTGGGCGCTCAAAGCCTGCGAGCGAATATCTTGTCAGCGCTGTGGCCAAAGAGAAAATGGGCAGCATCAACCCCGCTGTCGACTGCTGTAATGTGGCCAGCTTATATTCAGGCCTCCCCATCTCCGTGGTGGATCTCCACAAAGGGACTGGCCCTTGGCGCTTGGGCGTCGCCGAAGTTGGCTCACGCTATGTGTTCAACCCCTCAGGACAAGAGATCGATATCGGCGGCTTAATCAGCCTTTTCGATGCCCGAGGGCCCTGTGGTGGCCCAGTCAAAGACAGTCAGCGCACCAAAACCCATCCTGGTACCACCGAAACCATCAGCGTCATCTGGGGCACTCAAGGCCTTGAGGGACGCACTGCCCTCACCGCCGACTGGTACGCGAGCTTGATGCGCAGCATCGGCGGTGTGGTCGATGAGATTAAGACAACAGCGCCAACAGATCAGCCCGGGTGATGGCTGCAGCTTGATCGGCACCGCCAAGCGCAGCATCAGCCAACGCACGCTTGCGTTTTTGAAGGGCGATAATCCGCTCCTCAACGGTGTCTTCTGCCACCATTCGGTACACCATGACTGGCTTGTCTTGCCCAATTCGGTGCGCACGGTCAGCCGCTTGGTCCTCGACCGCTGGGTTCCACCAAGGATCGACCAAAAACACATGGTCCGCTGCAGTCAAGTTGAGCCCCGTACCACCTGCCTTGAGGCTGACGAGCATCACCGGGGGGCCTTCATCCGCCTGGAATGTGTCGACCACGCCCTGCCGATCCCGCGTTTGCCCATCGAGACGGACAAACTCCAAGTCTGCGTTGTGCATATGGGGCTCGATGCGGTCGAGCATGCCGGTCCATTGAGAGAAGACCAAAGCCTTGTGCCCTTCGGCGACGATCGATGTGAGGGTCTCAACCAACAGGTCAACCTTGGATGAACTGTCTGCGTCTTGACCCGGAACCAGCCCGGAGTGACAGCTCGCCTGACGCAACCGCAACAAGGCCTCGAGGGCGGCCATCACATTGGGCCCGCCCGCCTTTTCTACCAACTTGGTCTGGGCAGCCACCCGAACGGTGTTGTACACATCCCGCTCAGGGCCAGATAGCTGACACCGAAGAATTTGCTCGGTCCGGGGCGGCAATTCTGGCGCCACTTCCTTTTTGAGACGACGCAACAAGAAGGGCCTGATTCGCTCGCGAAGATGTTTGGCGATGCCGGTGTCTCCGTGGGAAATCGGTTGAGCATAGCGTTCATCGAAATCTTTTCTGCCCGCGAGCAAACCCGGGTTGACGAAGTGCATCTGACTCCACAGTTCCTCGAGTCGGTTCTCGACCGGGGTTCCTGTGAGTGTGAGCTTGAATTTAGCGTTGATTTTATAGGCCGCCTGAGCCACCTGACTTTGAGGGTTCTTAATCGCCTGAGCCTCGTCTAGGATGACCATTTCCCACTCGATTTTGCACAGCTTTTCTTGGTCTCCACGAAGCAAGGCGAAGGTGGTAATCACCACATCAGCTGCATCGTCAAGTTTTCGGTCTGGGCCGTGATAAATCGAAACTTTGAGGGCTGGCCGAAACTTGGCCGCCTCGATTTGCCAGTTTCTAAGTACACTTCTTGGGGCAACAACCAAGGTTTTTGTATTGATCAAGCACAGGGCCTGAATGGTCTTTCCGAGACCCATATCGTCTGCCAAAACCCCACCCATTTGAGCGTTTCGCAGAAAATTAAGCCAGTTGATACCCACCCGCTGATAGCCGCGAAGCTCACCGGTAAAGTCTTCTGGAATGGGAGCATCCGCAATGCCTTCGAAGTCGTTGACCAAGGCGCGCACGCCTTCCAATTCTGGTGGAGGTGGATGGTCGAGTTCTTCGCATAAACGGGCGAGGTCGAACAATGCATGCCGAGCCACACGACCCGTCGCGTCTCGGGCGGCCAACAAATCGGCGAGGCGATCGCCATACTGCTCCAACCAGTCCACAGGCAAGGGTGCCCAGCCACCGGCAGGCAGACTTACAAGTTCATCTCCAGCAACCCACGCAGCGATCACATCCTGGGCGTCTGCGCCCCCCATTTCGGCGTTAACTTTATCGCCATCAATGATGATTTCTGGGGTGATCGGCCCGACACGGCGGAAGTGCTTAATGCCGCTGCCGACAATCTCTCCACTAAAGCGGTCGAGTCGATCCACAAAGCGAACAGCAGCCATTCCGGCCAAGCGGGTCTCAAGGCCGAGGGCCATCCGCAGTTCTTCTCCAAGCTGCCGAATCAATCGTTTTTCAGAGCGCTCCGAACGCACGGGGACCATGTCGCCAAGAATTTCAAGCTCTCCGCGAGTGATGCGGGCCATGGGTGGGTCGCCATAAACGATGACCGGGCGAACCACGAGGGACTCCCCTTTGCGTTTGGTCTCCAAAACCAGTCGCGGCGGACTGGAATCTACGCTTGGCAGCCGTTTTGTCCGAACATGGACGGGGATTTTCTTTTCGAGGCGCGGCAACATATCGCCAACCAACTGGCCGACTTCATCGATAGAGAACACGATGCCCCGGGTTAGGATTCGACGCTGCTCACGGCTGAGGTCGCCATCGCCGATAAAGCGGAGCTCGTCGCCACAGCGAACCATGCCGTTACCAAAAACCTCTTCGATGGCGGGATCGCGCACCAGACGGAGTCGAAAACCACCACCGTGATCTTCTACCCAACCATGGGGAACGACCGGGGCTTGGCCAACTTTGATCGCACCTCCATCCAAGGTCAGATCAGATGCGTCGGTGAGGGCACGAAATAGACGGGGCAAACGCTCTTTGGCAACTATTGAGCCAAAACGTCTGGCCACGGCAAGCTCTGCGTCCCGATCAGCGTCGGTGAAACTCAAACAGGACGGGCCCGAATGCGCTCCGCTGATGGGGCCCGTAAGGGGCTCTTCTTTGCCGTCTGCCACCACCACACGCTGCAAGGAAATTCCACGGTCTGTACGGCTAAATCGATAGCCAACGCTGGCGACAGCACCCACACCTCCAACAGCCAAAGAGCCGCCTGACTCCATGGAGCGTCGCAAAGCGATCGCTGCGGCAGCGATGTGTAAACATGGGCGTAAAGTCGCGGCGCAATCACAAGACCAGTCACCGTCAGAGGGCCAAAGATGAACCGTCGCAGGGCGGGCGCGCCCCTTTGGGACGACACTCAGGACAAATTCATCATCGTCCTCACTGACCCCCAACACGCGTTCATCGCGGGCGAGCTGAACTCCGCGAGACCAAATGTCATCGCGAGTGGCATGGCGTACGGCTTCAAAAATCGGCATGGACTCAACTCCGGCCGAACTATTAACCTGTTTTGAGGAAATCTAGCGCCGATACTCCATCATTAGCGCAAGCAGAGTTTTGACCGTATAAATCGCGCTCTTCCAACCCCCGTGCATGCTCAGTCCGCCCTCCCGATCAGGCATGTTTACGCCAACTTCTTTCAAAACAAAGCCCGCCCTAACCAAGCGCGCCAACACATTCGCATCGGTGAGCTCAACTGGAAAATCACAGGCCAAAAAATCGACCACATTGGGGGTAAATGCCTGAAAACCAGAGCTTACATCCTGAAGATGCACTCCGGTCACCATCGATGTGGCCACCCCCATCGAGGCGGTGGTCCACCGGCGACGCCGCGGCCAGTGGCTTGCCGAGCCCCCCGATGCAAACCGACTCCCGATCACCACATCCGCTTGGGCTAAGGCCGCGACCAAGCGCGGAATATCTTGGGCCTTGTGCTGGCCATCGGCATCGAGTTGGACCAAGAAACCCAGATTGTCTTGGGCGAGGGCAAAGCGGTAGCCGGCCAACAAGGCTCGACCGTATCCTGGCGCCGAGTGAATCACCTGAGCACCCGCGGCCTGAGCAACACTAGCCGTGTCATCGGTACATCCGTTTACAACGACGACAACAGGCACCCCAGGCATGCTGGATAGGGCTGCTTGGACAACGACACCCACCCGCGGGGCCTCATTGCTTGCCGGTATCAAGATCATTCGTCAAAAAGACGGGGATTGTTGGTGACCTCCATCGCCCGCTCTCGTCCGACCAACCCCCGCTCCACCAAATTGCGAATCGATACATCCATTAAGACCATGCCATCGCCTTTTGAGGTCTGCATAATGCTCGCGATTTGGTGCAATTTACTTTCGCGAATCAGGTTGCGAATTGCGGGCGTGGCAATCATCACCTCATGTGCAGCCACACGCCCAGGCCCCCGCTCTTTTCGGATCAAACT
>DBIS01000369.1:0-23901 GCA_002296975.1 Deltaproteobacteria bacterium UBA796
CGTTGGCGTGGACGCTGACGTAGGCGTGGACGCTGACGTTGGTGTGGACGCTGACGTGGGCCTGGATGACCTCGACGTTGACTTGGGCCCTCCTGACGTTGGCGTGGACGCTGACGTTGGTGTGGACGCTGACGTGGGCCTGGATGACCTCGACGTCGACTTGAGCCCTCCTGACGACGGATTCACCGATTTCGACGGTGGGGGCGACCTCGACATCGACGTCGACTTGGGCCCTCCTGACGACGGTGAGGGCGACCTCGACTTGAGCCCTCCTGACGACGGTGAGATCGACATCGACATCGACGTCGACTTGGGCCCACCTGACGACGGTGGGGTCGACCTCGATGCTGACGGTGGACCACCCGACTACGACGTCTTCTCCATCACCGGCACATCCAACGATCTCATGACCGGCTCAGCCAGCCCCGAAGGGGTCTGTGTCGGTGCTATCAAACGGGGCGATATGGACACTGATGGCACAGCTGTAAGTCTTGGCAGCTCACGAATCGCCACTGAAGGCTACTTCGAGATGACCGACGTCCGCCTGATTTCAGGTGGAATTTACCTCCGCACCATGACCTGTCCGGCAGAGGAGGGAGATGCTGCGCATTTCAAAACCATGGTGCCGATCAAATCCACCGACATCATCGCCTTGTCTGATGGAGACACCCTCGCCAGCACCAAACCAGTCACCTTAGAGGTATCCAAGGTCAACAGCTTCAAGTCGAGTGTCGACATCGCTGGCGGCACTGGAAACATCAAGACGGATGGCTTTGTGGTTGGCAGACTCCGTACATCCACAGGGGCAATCCTGAGCGGTGCGACCATCAATTGTGGAGGCTGCGATGTTTACTACTTCGATGGAACGGGTGCTGACGGCTGGTTCAGCGACGACACCGGCGCACTCCACACCGAAACATCCTCAGCCGGAAAGGGACGGTTCTTGATCGCCGGTCCGTTTGATGGCGCCATCTCTGTTTCGTCCGCCGACGCTGATTTTAGCCCAAAAACCATAAAGACCGCAGCCAACCACTGTGTGTACGCAAGCTTCAAGGCCTTTTGATTGAAGCGCCTTCATTTCACGGTTCTCGCTCTGGCGGCTTGTTCGGCCAAGGCCACAAAAAACAGTCTTAAAAGTACAGCCGCAGACTCGGGTAGCCCAGACCCCATCGCTGGGTCGGACACCGGTGAGCTTTCTGACACAGGTGAGCTTTCTGACACAGGTGATGATGGCGACACAGGCGAGATAGAGGCCGTCACACCACTGCACAGAGGCCTGTGGGTATGGGATGCCGCCATCGCTGGAGACGACGAGAAGACCGAAGCCTTGCTCAACTTGGCCGAGAGTAACCAAATAAACGCGCTTTATCTTTCGGCAGATCCCGTGGGCTACAGCCTCGAAGGGGCTGTGGGACGCTACCAGGACTTTATCGAGAAAGCCCACACACGCTCAATAAAGGTCTTCGCCATGAGTGGATATGGCTGGTTTACCCTCCCTTGTGACGCCGGATACGCCGGTCAACCCACATGCTGGGACGAAGGATGGGGGCTGTACCAAACCATTGCGGACTCCGGTCTCGCCTTTGATGGCATCATGGACGACTCTGAGCCCGCGAGCGTCGCGCCGCTAAGCTTTGACGAGGCCTATCAACAACGTGCACGTTGGCATATCGACTTTCTCAAAGGCATCAAATCCCGCATTGGCGGCATGAGTCTGTACCACGCAAGCCCAGCTTGGCTCGACGACCGACCGCCCATCACCATGGAAGATGGGGCCGAGGCTAAAACCCTCAACGCATGGATCGCCGACGTCGTCGACGTCAACGCCCTGATGTCCTATCGCGACACCGCCACAGCCATCATGGACGTGGCCGCCACCGAGTTGGCGACCGGGCCAACCTTGCTTGGCGTAGAGCTCAACGACGCCGGAGAGGGGGGCCATGTGGACTTCTCCGAAGAAGGTGCCGCAGCCATGCTCATAGAAATCGAAGCCATCGAAGAAGCGCAGTCAGACAATCCCAACTTTATGGGCACAATGATTCACGATTATGGCGCACTCAAGCCTGGGTGATGGCCCAGTGTTCTGGCTTTAAGACCCGCCTTCGTCGACGATCGTGATAATTTGGCGCGTGGCGAAGTCCTTGAAGGTAGACACGCTCCCATCGGGCCAAGTCACCTCCATCCGGTCGACCATCGCCGCTTCATCAAGTCCGAAATACATCTCAAAAGGCCCCGATGAGGCATAGCCTAAATTGCCTGCCATCCACCGGCTCCATGTGCGCCCGTCGGCCCATACCTTCACCACAGCCCCCACCGCGCCATATGGAAAATCTGAGCGCCGCAATCGCACCGTGAGCCATGCCTTGGATGAACACCGGCTCATGCGGACAACCGGCCGAGAATGCCGATAAACACTGACCGAATCTAAAAATCCGTCCTCGTTAAGATCGGCGAGCACGATCGAGCGACCCGCTCCGGTGCCGGCCACACCCATCTCCACAGCGTTGTCCTCAAACATCCCATCAGGCTGTTGAATCCATAAAGCATCGGGCTGCTCATTAGCCTCTCGGTCTGAGTCTAGATTTCTGGAAATGGGCCCAAAATTGACCCAGGCATCCAATAAACCATCATTATCGACATCTGCGAGCAAGCCGCCCCAAGCGCTGCTCTGGTCGCGGTCACCGTCTGGAGAAAGTCCCCGGGACAGCGCACTGTCAAACCAAAGCCTCGGCCCCATCGACTCCAAAAGGTGAATGACATCCACATCGCTAATCAACAAATCGGGAAGGTCGTCACCGTTGATGTCCGCCAGCCCCAAACCCATGCCATGGCCCAAAATGTCGGCACCAGAGCCATCGGTGCTGCCAAAACCGCCGACACCATCGTTAAACAGCATGCTATTTTTGTACCCATAAGAGGGGTAGTGATTGATCACATAAATGTCTTGGAGGCCATCACGATCGAAATCAATGATGGCACAATGCATGGTCACCCCTTCAACTTCTTCGGGACGAAATTCGCCATCAAAGGGTAAAAACACCCCCTCACCATCATTAATTAAGAGCTCATTTCGAGCCGCTTCAGTGCCAGGGGTTTCGGCATCATGACCAATAAAAAGGTCCAGGTCTCCGTCTCCGTCGGTGTCACCAAAGGCCAAACACCGTGGTTTTCTTCCCGAAAAGAACGGGCCCTCCATCAACACCATCGGCGCTTCGGCCCGGCCAAACAAAATCCGGTCAGCGTCGAGGGTACTGCCAATATAAACATCCAAAAACCCATCACCATTTAAGTCTGCTGCACCCGCTACATTCGCCCGCCAGAGGGCATCGCCCCCAGGCCGGTCAAGAGCGGGTAGCCACCCATCGCTTTGATTCGCCCACACCCCATCACCCATATTGGCCCACAGATGAGGCTGATCTCGGTCCAAAACCAAGAAATCCAGGCGGCCATCCCCAGTGAGATCTGCCACCACAACACTTGGGCGAGCGTCCTCCTTTCCACGAGCGGGCAGTTCATTCCAGGCCAAACCCATGTCTATTTCATAAAATGGACCATCGGTTAGTCGGGCCTCGGGGTCGGCACATCGCTGTTCACCCCCAAAGTGGATTCCCGTGACCGGCACCTGCGTGGCGGTGTCTTCAGCCGTGTCTAAATCCTCAGGTGGGTCGACCCCAGTCTCACCATCACCGGCAGTGTCTGAAACAGACTGATCTACTCCGTCTTTCAAAACCGAAAAACACGCCAATATCAGCCAAAACCACATGACGACAAACTAACACACCTAACCGAGGTACCGCCCGCCAGCTTGGCCGACCACTTCGCCATCTTCGGCGACCAACACACCACGAAGATAGGTTTTCACCGGCATTCCCTTGGCTTTTCTGCCTTCCCAGATCGAATAATCTGCGTCGCCTCGCATTCTGGCCAAACCCAGATCTGCCTCTAATCTCGGGTCGACCACCACCAGGTCTGCATCGGAGCCTTGGGCTATGCAGCCCTTTTGAGGGTACATGCCCCACATTTTGGCCGGGTTTGTCGACGACACCTCGGCCAATGTCTCAAGAGAGATTCGCCCCTCGACAATGCCGTGGGTGTACAAAAGCGGCAAAGAGTCGATCCACTGGATGTTCAGCCCAGGACGGGCGTCCCAAAAAGGCTTCGATGTCTTGTATTTAGATGTGTACGGAATGGTGTCGGTGCCCAAGGTGGTCACGGTTCCATCTTGAACGCCTTTCCACAGCCGATCTTGGTCGGATTGATACCGAATCGGTGGCTGAATTTTTCCCTGAAAGCGCAATCCACGCGCCTCGAGGTCGTGGGCCGTGGTACCCAAATACGAAACCAGAGTCTCCGAGTAAATTGGATAACCCTCAGCCTGGAGCCGCTTAATCAGGTCAACGGTGTGACCGCGAGAGGTGTGTACCACCTGCATGGGCACCCCCAACTCCTTGGCGATCACGCCATACAGATACACCTGCACAGACTCCGACCAGTCCCGAGAATGATCCGCCCAACACAATAAGCCCTCTTCACCCTTGGCTTTGTACCGCTCCGCCAACATTCGCCGCACATGAGGCTCTTCGGCATGGATCATCATGTGGCCCCAGCCATCAAGCTCAACCAATTTTTCGGCCGCCATATAGAACATATCTGGTGGCATGCCCTCTTTCCGCATGCCCATCTTTTCAGCCTGCTCAAAACAATAGCCGCAATACATTTTAAAAGACTTCGACCCCAGCGCCGCCGCTTTCGGGATTTGCTCGATATGCGCGTAGGTGGTGATCACGCTGTTGATTTTAAAGTCCACCCACGACCGCCCCTGGCCCGAATCGATGGCCCGGGCGACCATCTCGTGCAAGGGGTCACGCCCAAGCACATGGGTCGTAGCGATGGTGGTCACCCCACCGATGGCAGCGTCTTTGGTGTCCACCGAAAAAGACCTGTCTTGGCCCTCAGCTGTGCGATCGTCACCTGATCCCAGGTGGGAATGGGTGTCAACGATACCCGGCAAAACCACCATGCCAGCCAAGTCCACTGTCTCGGCAGCCTCGATGTGTGTTCCACGTGGAACAAGCGCTGCAATTTTACCGTCTCTCAAGGCGATGTCGAGGGCTTGCACACCCTGCTCTGTCACCACATCTCCGCCCACAAGCACCCGTTCAAACATCGCGTTCTCCAAAGGGCGCACACACCCCAATCTCTAGATTTCTATTCCAACAGCAATGCACGCCACACACACCGTTCGCCACCTGGGTGATGTGTAAATCAGCACCCAAGCTACACAAGGAGATGGCGCGGGCCCGCTGTATGCCGTGCTGCTCCACGAGCCAGGCCACCATATCGTTCAGGGCCACACCCCAAGCCACATCCACAGAGGGGTCAAAAGCGAAGGTGATGTCGCCAGTAGGAGTGACCGCCCGGGGGCGGGAGAGCCCAAGCCCCTTGTGTAAACATACCCGCAAGCGCACCAAAGCCATGCCACATTCGATGGCCACACCGCCCGCTTCACCGTGGGCTTGAACCGCGTGACCATCACCAAAAGAGAGCATCCCCCCAGCAACCTCTACCGGTAGAAACAACCGAGATCCCACCGTGAGCTGCTTGCAGTCTATATTTCCGCCCGTCGCCCGAGGTGGGATGGTGCTCAGTGGGCCCACATCTTTAGGCGCCAAACCGATAAAGCCCAAAAAGGGCGCCAATGAAATTCGGTCACCAAACTCGCTGATGGCCACCCCATCGGCCAAAGCCCACAACATGCGAAAAGCTGGGCTTTGGGACACTTTAAGCCGGTCATTCAGGGGGCTCGACCACCCACCGCTCGCAGACCAGCCCCAGTCGGCTGGCCGGATTTCTAAAAGCTCAACTTCAATACAATCGCCAGGGAGGGCCCCAGCGACCGCAATCGGCCCGTTGCACGCATGCCCGCGATCAGCCTCTGCGCGAAAATCTACCGATTCAAGCTGATCATAAGACCCAAGATTTGACTGCTTAAGTGTGTGCCACCGAGAGTCGAGAGTCTGGGAGACAATCTCGTCGCCTGATGCAACCGTCATCACCGCAGCGCGGGCAGACCCGACAAAGCCGTGGCAGTTGAGGCCACTGGGCTCAAAACGATGAACTGTGGGCATTTGGCTCAACTTCCCCGCTCTTCTTTCCAACGCTTCAATGCCTCAACCCGAATCGCGCCCAAAGGACGACCATCTTCAGCGAAGGGGTTCGCATAACGGTCATTTTCCCAGACCATGGCCGAGTCCGAATAGGCGCGAATTTCCCAAAACCCAAGCTTGTGCTCGGTCAAAAACTCAATGCCCGTGACCCATTTACAGGATTTATACTGCCAAAGATGGGGTGGGGCGATGTACCGAATCGGAAAGCCGTGACGCAAAGAAAGCGGCTTGTCTTGATACGACCAAGCCATGACACCTTTCATGAAGTCCTCAACCCACATACACGTGCTGAACTCATCCAGTCCATGAATCAACACCGTGGTCACAGAATCTGCAGGCTGGGTTCGTTTGACCAACTCAACACCGGGCACGCCCACCCACTCGGTATCGAGCAGCGACCACCCCGTAATACAATGAAAATCCTGTTTGAGGCGCTGGGTGGGCCAGTCCATAAAGTCGATCAAATTCACTTCAAAAGGGGCCTCTACCTCACCAAAAGCCCGTAAAGACCAGTCCCCTGGGCTGTCGACACTCGGCACCCTTGCATACTCAAGATGCGGAAACTTTTTGGCATAGGTCTGGCCCGGCGGCTTGCGCTTGGCAGCATCCACCGCATCAAAATCGCCAATATCAAAGGTATCCGACGCCGGTGTGCCGCTCAGAAACTTGAGATGCTCACTCAAAGCGTGTCTCCCGCGCCCAAATCAGAGCGAATCGACGTGACGATGTCGTGGCTCAGGTGTGAGTCTTCGCTGGTCACAGAAATTTGGCAGTCGATCACTTGGCCTGTGGGGACAAATTCCGCGGTAACCCCACGTAATATCTTCTCCATTCGAACGGTCGCATCCTCGGTAAAGGTGGGCCCTGCGTAGCCTTTTAGGACTTGAATAGTCTCATCTGGCATCTTCATATTCGACATCACCGGCACCAGACGCACACTCATCTCTCGCATAATCGCGGCGAAAGCCACGGGCTGGGTTGTGCGCAGTTTTAGGCGGATATGAGAGCGCTGGGTGTGCGACTGCTTTCCATCGGTCTCGAACAACACGAAAGGGCAGACCGTGAATGCGGTCATCTTGAGCTCAAACAAGTACACACCGTGAAGCACACCTGACTCAGGGTCTTGGCCTTCGGTCGATAACTCATAGCCAATGCCAATATCCCAAGGCAAAGAGCTTGGAATTCCGGTGGCATGGCCCCTGAGTTGGGTGCAAATCGTGGCGCGCAAAATCGTGCGAAACTGAGCCCCATGGTGCCGGTCTTTCAACAGCTCGGTGGCCAAACGCACAAAGGCCCAAGCATCTACCGCACATAATTTGTTTCGATTTTGGGGCTGAGCGACCGCGAACTCTGAACCGTCCATCACCCGGCGAGGCTTATGGCCACAAGCAGGGGCTTGGGCGCCACCTTCGCTCGCTTCCATATACTGCTCAAACATCACCGAATCGACGCTCTCCTCGCCGCGACTGAGCATGGCGAAAGCGAATTCCATGCTGGATATCATTCGGCTCATATGAGCCTTGACCTTGCCTACCCGCACCTTCACATCGCAGACCGGGTTGGAGAACAAAAAGTCCTCGGCGGGCTTGGTGTCCATCAAAGAAGCGTCACTGACCGCAAACAAACCCCGCTGGGTATAGTTCACCATATCCACGTCGATCAAAAAATTGACCGGGATCTCTGGGCCGTCTTCATCCCAACCTGTGCCATAACGTTCGACAGCTCGCTTCCATTTTCCGATCAGCGCCTGATACTGATCAACTTGTTGCGTGTCCATAGTTCATCCTTGGAAGTCGCATTTACATTAACCAATGTTTGGTGTTGCCTCACCCATGTCCACCACGCTGCCGTGATATTGGCACACTAATTACCCGGATTAGGCTTCAATGACGATAAACCATGACCAAGCGCACACGCCCGCGGCCCTCAACCCAAAAAAAACAGCGCTGTTGATCGTCGACATGCAGAATGGTTTTGTTCATCCAGATTCAAATATGGCCAAGGCCTGGGGCACCGATCACCAGCAACGCATCGTACCCGCCCTGAAGTCCCTGATCACCCTCGCAAACCAGTTTGCTCTACCTGTGTTTTGGTCCAAGCAAATCTATACCCACGCCGATGTGAAAGGAATCCAAGAAAAACGCTTGGGCGGCCACCTGCGGCGCCAACAATTCACCCCCTGCGTACAAGATAGCTGGGAGACTGAAATCATCGACGCGTTGGTGCCTTTGATCGCCCCAAGTCACAGCGTGATCATAAAGCATCGCGCCTCATTTTTTCACGAGACCCAGCTGCCCGCACAGCTTCGGCAGCACGGTATCGACACGGTCATTGTGGCGGGGGTCAACACAGAGTTTTGCATCGAAACCACAGTTCGAGACGGCTATATGCGCGACTATAATATGGTGGTCATAGAAGACTGCGTGGCCTCTTCACGCCCGCAGTTTCACAGCGACTCAATCGAAAAATTCCGTGCCTATTTTGCGGCAGTGATGCCCCTCTCCACCTTAAACGAATCCCTCGAGGCCAGCCCATGAGTGAGTACAACGCCGACGAATCGCCCGAACTCATCGCTCAACGTGAGGCCTACGCCAAGCGCATTCGAGCCGAAAACCTCAAAGAAGGATGGAGCTACGACAAAGAGGCGTTTCAGTCCCGCCCCTATTGGCCAACCGTGCCCAAAAATGACACGGCCTTTTACCTGTGGAGTCACGAGGCCATCGCAGACATCATCGAAGAGGCCAAGTCCGTGGTCAGAGTTGGCCGAGGCACAGGCGCTTATGACCGACGCGTCATCTCACTGTGCAACCCAGGCTTAGGCGGCAAGTACGCTGCCACCGCCACCTTGTTCGCAGACATTCAGCTGCTGGGTCCCGGAGAGAGCGCCCCCAGCCACCGCCACACCCCCTGCGCCACGCGTTTCATCATGAACGGCGATGGCGGCTGGACCAATGTGGCAGGCGACAAAGTGCCGCTCAAGCCTGGCGACATCGTGTACTGTGGCCCCAATTTTTGGCATGACCACAAAAATGAGGGCAGCACCGATATGGTGTTTCTCGATGTGCTCGACATCCCGCTTCTTCAGTATTTGGGTGTCTCCGAGTGGTACTTCAACGCCGCAGAGGTCTCTGGCTCAAAAGACGAGATTCATCATCCAGTCACCCACTCGCCAGACTTTGACAACAGCCATAAAAGCCGTATTCAGCCCACAGCGCGGCCACGGTTTGAGGCTGAACAGCGTAAATACAATGAAGTTCAGCACTTCAGCTTCGAAGACACCAAGACGCTTTTTGACAGCTTAATGAACGAGGACGGATCGCCTTTTGACGATTTGATCATTCAGTTTCAAAACCCCCACACCCACAACCCCGTCGGGCCAACCGTCGACATCTGTTCTCAGATGATTCGCCCCGGCGTGAGCACATCTACCCATCGCCACACTTGGGCGACCATCTGCATGGTGGCCGAGGGCCAAGGCGACATCGTGGTCGACGGGAAAACCGTTCCCTTCAAGCCAAATGACATTTTTGTCATCCCTGGATGGGCGTGGCATCACTGGAAAAATAGCCACGACACACCCTGTATTGTCCACTCCATCAGTGATTATGCCCTGTTGGAGCGAATCGGTTTCGCCCGCGAGCAAAGCGAAGAGGCCGATACCGGATGGCAACCCATCCCTTTTACCCGCATCACGAGAGACTAAATGCCTCGCAAACAGATCTGCGCCATCGTTGGCACCAAGGGTTTTGGACCCAAATGGAATGACACCGTTAGCGCTCAAGCCGAAATGGTCGGCCGCGTGGCCACCGAGTGTGGGTTTTTGGTGCTCACCGGCGGCGGCAGCGGTGTGATGGAGGCTGCCGCACGCGGGGCGGTGGGTGCGGGAGGCGATGCGATCGGATTGTTGCCCTCTGCCGACCCCGACTGGGGAAATGAGCACAACACCATCGTCATTCCCACCACCATTGGCTTTGCCCGAAATGTGATCACCGCCGCCTCCGCCGATGTGATGGTCGCTCTGCCCGGGCGCTATGGCACCCTCCAAGAGATCACCTTTGCCATCGAAGGAAAAAAACCCATTTTGTCTATTGATTCGTGGGTGTTTGAAGGGGTCGATGAGGCAGATTCAGAACAAGATTTAGAAAGCCAAGTGCGCCGTTGGCTGGTGGCTCACAAGCGCTGAAGGCCCGCGATGGCGCGTTCAAGTTCCGCATCAGTGATGGCCATCGAACAACGGAAATAGCCTGTTTTTCCAGTGCTACCGGGCTCGAATGCATAGCCAGGCGCAAAGCCAACACCACACTTCTCAATCACTGCAGCCACCGCCTCGTCGTCGTTGGCGAAACGCTGCTCATCGTACTTCATCATCAAAAAATAGCCGCCATCAACCGGGCTAATCTCAAAACCCAGAGGCCTCATCGCCTCAATAAAGCGCTTGGCACGGGCATTAAACCCATGGCGGATATTCAAAAAATAATCCGATGGCAAGTTGGCGTAGGCGATGGCCGAGGCCTGCTGCATGACGGAGTTCGCACACAAAAACAGCTGGTCTGAGTGTATCGAGAAGATGCGCATGGCCGCTTTGGGTCCAATCGCCCAGCCCACGCGCCAGCCGGTCGCAAAAAAGCTCTTCGACACCCCTTGGAGGGTGATGCTTCGCTCAAACATGCCATCCAAACTCGCGATGGAGACATGCTCAACATCGTCGGCCAAATGATGCTGGTAGACCTCATCACTGATGGCAATGACATTGTGTTTTTTACAAAGCGTCGCGATCAGTGCCAGTTCCTCACGATCAAAAACCTTCCCTGTGGGGTTCGATGGAGAACAAAACACGATGAGCTTGGTGGCTGGGCCAAAAGCCGCCGCTAAGGCCTCGGGATCAAAGCGCCATTGGGGGCCACTGAGGGGCACATAGACCGGTACGCCACCGCGCATCGCGAAGATTTTTTCATAATACGGAAAAGCCGGCCGAAACAAGATGACTTCATCACCAGGCTGAATGAACATCCGAGAAATGCACTCGAGTCCGCCTGTGACACCGTGGGTAATCGAGACTTGATCGGCACTAATCTCAAGGCCATTATCGATGACTGCTCGGCCCACCACCGCATCTCGAAGTTGAGGTAAACCATTTCGAGCCGTGGCGGTGTGGGCGTATCGCATGGCGACCGCCTCTCGCGCAGCCGCCTCCACGACCGGGTGAACCTTTAGCGCGCACTTGCCCTGGGACATATTTACCCCGCCCGCAGCCAAGACAAGTTGGCTCACGGCCCGAAGCGCTGGCTGCTTGATGGTCGCTGCACTGGGGGTCATTTGCTCCAGCATATTGGCATCTTCTTTCATCTCAGATGCCCTATCTCATCGCGGGCAAGAATCAGTCGATGAGCCGCTCGACGCACCGATTCATCGGTATTTTCCTGTTCCATCCCTTGGAGCGAAAACCATGCCACATCTTTCGCATCGGAGGCCGCCACCGGCATTTGGTCGCCACACACAAAGACAAAGCGCACATCGAAGTGGCTGTGGGCAGGTTGACCTTTATGCCCAGCGGGGATCGCGTGAACATCAAGGTCGAACACCCCGGTCGCCCACCCTGGCTGTTCAAGCCCCACAAGCCCAAGCTCTTCTGACAACTCGCGTTTGGCCGAAAAAAATAGGCTCGTGTCCCCGCCATCCAAATGCCCCCCAGGCTGTAGCCAAAAGTCAAAATGGGCATGACGAATGAGCAACATGCGCTGATGGTCCGCAGATAAGACAAAAACCGAAGCCGTGAAATGTCCGGGCTCAAAACAATGCTTGGCCGATAAATCGCCCCCCAACCCGAGGGCCTGTAACTGTACTTCCTTGGCGGCCTTGTCAGTCTCATCCCGAGGATGATGCGCCCTAACCAATGCTGATATTTGCTCTAAATCCATAAAACCCATGCCTGTGGTGATGTGCCGTACCAGCCACAACTTAGTACATTTTACCCAGTGGGCACTTTGGAGATACACTCGGTGATGACGGAGCAATGGTGAAACCGAGAACCATCATCATCTTTTGCTTCATCGCAGCGAGCCTTGCGTTCGCGCTCATGGCGGGGGTTTCTCAAAGCATCGAGGTCTTAAAAAGACAAAACCGTAGCTTGGATTGCCGAAGCCTCAACCCAAAACTCCAACTGTTGGTCGGAACGCCAAATTGTTCATCCACCCGAGATAAAGGGGATGGGCCTGCGAGTTTTAGCCTGAACCAATATGGCTTTCGTGGGCCTCAGTGGGACCCAAAGCCCAAGCCGGGCGTGGTTCGGGTTTTACTGCTCGGCGGATCAGACACCTTCGCACCCGGTGTAGACGACCCCCACAGCTTTGGCCCCCAAGTCGAGCGAGCCCTCAGGCGCCTCGGGCACCCAAATATTGAAGTATTGAACCTCTCTATCGAGGGTGCAACCACCATTCACCACGCCATTCAGCTCCAAGACTATTTGGATTTGTTTTCGCCTGATCTCGTGTTCCTGATGACCATGGATGACTCAAAGCTACTCCGAGATGCTGTGTTTCACCGCTATGCCAAATTCGGCCTCAAAGACAAAGTCATTGGCATTCAAAGCGGCAAAGAACAGTGGGGAGACACTGTGCACCGGGTGGTCTCCATGTCACCGCTTCTTTTACAATACGCGCGGTCATCCCTGGAGTCATTCCGCACCTTCTCAGCCGCCTCGGACATGGACACTGCCACATGGGACAATCCATGGCTTAAGCCGGTGCTCAACACTATTGTGTGGATGAGTCGGACCACCAAAAAAGCCAACGCACGCTTTGTCGTGCTCAACCGACCCCGAAAAGACCGAGCCTTTCGCCAACAAAGGGAGTTCGATGTGAGCTGGATGCTTCAGGTTTTTAGTAGACTGACCCCATCGCCGACCTTCGACACCAAAACCATGATCAACACCTTAAAAAACCAGAATGTACTGCTTCGAAAACCCGAGGGCTTTCCAACCACATTGACACACCCCATCCTGTTTTTTCCCCAACAAAGATACCTCAACGAAAAAGGTGTCAGAGCCGCAGCGGGCGCCATCGCGACCACCTTGTCTGAGACCCTGCTATGAGCTTTCGTGGGCTACTGATTCGCGTCTTTTCTGGCCTGGCCTGGCGCATTCGGCCTAAGCGCCTCACACAGGCCCTCTCCGAATTTAGCCACATCGAAAAGGACTCCGGTGCGCAACTTCGGGCATGTATCGGACTCACTGACGACAACGCTTTGCGCGGGTACTTATTTCAGCATGTACTCGAAGAGTATTTCCACGCCGAGCTGTTTTCTACCGCTGCACATAAACGGGCCACTCAGCAGCCAATGTTGACGATTCCAAACCGCGTGGCGATGATAAGCGCCGATGCAGACGACCAAGAGATCGCCGAGTTTTTTGCCTATGTTCATGTTGGTGAGGCCTCGGTCAACCGAGATTTTCGTTCCTATGCCGCAGCAAGCCCATCCAAGGATGCCCGTCGGGTATTTTTGCGGGCTGGAGCAGATGAGGGGCGCCATGAAGCCGATACCTTGGATGTGCTGGCGACGCTCACAAACGGAGACAAGCGCGCCGTCAAAAAGATGGCCTCATCTGCCAAATGGGCCCTTAGACGGCGCCAGTTTTCCGACGCGATGCACGGCATCGGAAAGCTCCCGCTCCATGTCATGCTCGGGCTGGTTTACGCCTTTTTTGGTTTGATGGCTCGGCGCTCAGCCCAGACGCGCTTGCGCTTTACTGACAAGCAGTCGACCGCCATCCTCTCTCAACAAATCGATGCTTTTTTTGAGGTACCCCAATGAACATTTTGGGCGTGTCATATGGATACCATGACGCCTCTGCGGCCTTGGTGGTCGACGGGTCTTTGGTGTTCGCTTCTGCCGAGGAGCGCCACTCCAGAGTCAAACACGACCCGAGTTTTCCAAGCTCGGCCATCGACCAGGCCCTAAAACACGCCGGATTAAAGCCTTCAGACATCGACGCCGTGGCCTTTCACGAAGACCCCATAAACAAGCTCTCCCGATCGATGGTGAGCAGCCTTTCAGGCTGGCCCTTCTCCTTTTCATCTTTTGCCGCGACCGCACAAGAGGCGATTCAAAACAGCTTTTGGGTGGCCGCCGACATCGCTACCCACTTGGGCATCGACAGCAAGGTCGTGCACAGCGTTCCCCACCACCTCAGCCACACCGCCATGGCCTTTCATGGTGCACAATGCTCAGCGGCGGCCGTGATGACCATCGATGCTGTCGGCGAGTGGACATGCTCCACCATCACCAAAGTGAAAAAAACCCCAAAAGGGACCCAATATCAACTGTGTCACGCATCGCCCTTCCCCCACAGTTTGGGTTTGTTTTATTCAGCCTTTACGGCCTTTTTGGGCTTTCGGGTGAACCACGGCGAGTGTTCCTTGATGGCCTTGGCCAGCTTTGGTGAGCCTCGGTTTAAAGATGAGGTTGAGGCGCTGTTGCACGTCACGAAAGACGGGACACACCAGCTAAACCTCGATTATTTCGATTTCTCGTCGGCCAAAAACCTGCCGATAAATGCCCGCTTTATTCAAAGCTTTGGGGCGCCAAGGCCGTTTAAGTCACCCTTGGTATTTTCAGCATTTGGTGACGCCACCGACACCCCCTGCGAAGACCAGAGACGATACGCAGATGTGGCGTCTAGCGTGCAATATGTGACCACTGCCGCTGTGGCCGCCTACGCCGCGAAGGCCCACAAAGAAACCGGGCTCAAAACCCTCGCTTATGGCGGGGGGGTGGCGCTGAACTGTGTTGCCAACGCGGCCCTATTGCGCCAGGGCCGCTTTGAGCGTGTGAGTATCCCCACCGACCCCGGAGACGGCGGTGGGGCTGCTGGGGCTGCTTTGGCCCTATCGGACAAGCTCGACGCCCCAAGTAAAACCCAAGTCGCCATCGGACCCTTTTTGGGCTCAATCGCCGACGCTGACAGTGCCGAGTCCATTTTGGGCGCTTTATCACCCGAAAAATGGCACCGGTTTTCATTGTTAAGCCCACAGCCTTTGGCCGCTGATGGCTTGAAATGGGAGCGTTTATCGGACCCCGCTGAGGTCATCGCACGCGCCATCGCTCTCATCGCTAGCGGCGGGCTCTTGGCCTGGGTTCAAGGTCGTTTTGAAAGTGGCCCCCGTGCCCTCGGTGGTCGCTCCATTCTTGCACGCGCCGACGATATTTCTGTGGCCCAGCGCCTATCAAAGCGGGTCAAACTGCGGGCCGGGTTTCGCCCTTATGCAGCGTCTATGACCCAAGGTGCAGCCGAACGGCTTTTGTTTTTGGAGCCCGGCGGCGATTATAGGAAAATGCAAACAGCCGCCAAAGTGCGGCCAGAACATGCCCATCACATCGCCGCCGCCATGCACATCGACCAAACCACTCGGCCCCAAGTGGTCTCCCCGACCGAGCAACCACATTTTCATGCCTTACTTGTGGCCTCGGGCAAAGCCATGGGCGAAGAGGTCTTGCTCAACACCTCCCTCAACGAACAGGGAGAACCCTTGGTCGCCAGCGCCATCGACGCCCTCGCCATGTTCGCACGAACCGACCTGGACGCCTTGGTGATCAATGACCTATTTATTAGCAAAGAGCGCAACGCATGAAACGCTCCCCGCTGTCATACCCCTCCGTCATCTGGACCAACTTGGCAGCGCTCTGGCGAGTAAGTCGTCAGCAAAAAATACCCGCACTTTTTGTGGTCGGATTTGTCTTGCTGATGCTCGGAATTATCTTCGCATTTTTAGCGTTTGCACCTGTATTATCGCCTTTTGTGTATCCGCTGTTTTAAAGGATCCACAGGCCTAATACTTATCGAAAACCCTGACGTCCCTTCCACCCATTTCAAGGTTTTCGGCGACTGCTGACTCGAGTTTTTGACGAATCGCCTTGATGCGCTTTTTATTCTTGTTTTGGCTTGAGATTCGGTCGAGTTTGGCGAGGGCCTCCTCAAAGCGTTCTTGTTTAAACAAACTTCCGGCCTCTTTGAGTGCAACCTGCTCATCCAAAGACAACTTGGTGGACAATATATAATCGTTAAGGCTGGGCTTTTTCTCGTACTCGTCCAAACCTGGGGGGGTTTCGAGCTCGGTCAAAAACTGTGCCTGAGCGCTGGACAATACAGCAGAATCAGAGGACAAAGCGACCGTGAAAGCCTCGGTGTCCAGCTCCACCACCGGCGCCACGATGCGCTCCATAAAGCCACCCGCAGCAGCAAAGTCCAAAAATGACTGATTGAACTTACGAAACCGAAGCCGTATCGACACGCTCAATTCACCGCTTAGACCCGCAGGAACGGGGATTTCAAACACATGTTGGTCATAGCCCTTCGCGGGCAGCACATGCATCCGGTCCTCGGTGAACAACCAGTTGCGATGTCGGTCCAACTCCAGCATTTTTCCATCTTTATCGTAGGGCCGAACGGAGTACACATAGGTCTCTTCATGGTCGAGGTGGCCTTGGTCATCGAGTAAACCGTAAGCAAAAAGCACAGACCCAGCTTGGTCCTTAACGATCACCTCTGTCCAAGCCTCTATAAGGTCGCTCTCTGGGCCAGACGGAAAAGTGTGACCCGCACCCTTGTTGACCACATGCACGCCAAGCAACAGGGTGCTGTCTGGCCCAACCGCTTTGGGGGCGAGGACCATCAAGGTCTGGTTTTCGTCGCTCATAAACTCCATGGTCAACCGATATTGCTCTGTGAGACCATAAATCATGGGGGTCACCAAGTTGGCCCCCAAAGAACGGTGGTCTGCAACGACCCCATCGACATAGGCCGAGACATCGTCGGTGACCTCTACATCGTCGAAGTGGCAATCTTGGCACTCCTTATGATCAGAGTGAGACTCGTCTGCATAAACGGAGTCTTTCCAATAGGTGTACTGCAAGCGTTTATGACAACCATAGCAATATTCAGATTGTGAATACGAGGGCTTCATGAACATCTGCTTATGGTGTTCTGGCTTGGAGTTGATCATGACATTGTTCAGCCACACGCCAACGGGGTTGTCTGTAAAGGCGAATAAATAGCGGTCCGGAGGCGCGGAAATTCGGTAATCACCGCCACCGCCGTCTGACTTTTCACCGGTGGCCTCGATGCGATGGCAGAAGATACAAGAGACGCCTTCGCGCTCTTCGAAACTGGGCAGAGATTCCCCGATGTCCATCTCGCCCGCGAACAGGGCCACCGGCGTGTGGCATCCGCCGCAAAAACGAAAGGACTCCTCGCCCCCATGAATCGAGCGTTCACCCTCGACCACCAAGAGATCGCGATCTTGAATGACCTCTCCTTTGCGGGCCTCCTCTTTAAACAAGGCTTCCACCGCAGCAAACACCGGGGTTGGTGTGAGGTAATGAACGGAGTCCTTCCACTGCTTGGTGGTCGCCTCATGACAGCCGCTGTTCCCACACGAATCGGAGTTCAAAAAATGTTCGGGGTTATAAAAACCGCCCTCACCGGTGGCCCTTGACGGGAAAAAGGGCTCACCCTCAGATACGTAGGTATAATCGGGGACTTCGATTTGATGATCAGGCTCTGTGTACACCATTCCCAAAGCCACGACCAAGCTTAAAGCCATCACCGCGATCGCACCGACCCGCTTGGACAGCATATTAAATAGCGCCCTAAAAAAGCTGTTCGCACGGTCGTTATCGGGAAGATTCTTTTTAAATACGGCCAGGATCTTAATGATGTACCAAACCAAACCCACGACCGCGACGACCGACACCAACGCGTGGCTAAACCACAACCAGTACACCCCGGTGACCCCACGAAAAACAAGCCACACCCCACTGATAAAGGTGACCGCCATCGTGAAGGCTGTGGCCCAACCACCCCAAGCAAAACCCTTGCCCCCGATGATCTCGGTATACCGCCGGTGCCGCATCGCCAGCATCACCACAGGCACGACAAAAGGAAAGCCACCGATGATGTGAAACAGCAACATCGCATGGTCGACATGCTCGAGGGCGTCCACAAAAAACAGCCACACACCAGAGACTGTCAGGGCAATGGTAAGCCCAAGGCCGAGCCAAAATGCACTCTCCTCAAAGCCGCGGCCCGACCGGATTCGCCCAAGTTCCCGAAGGATGCGTTTTCTTTCTTCGCTGAGCTTCATCTGCGAGCCTCAGGCCCAGTATAGTCCGGCCAGGCCCAGTCCGTACACACTAGCTATAGGCAAAAACCAGCCAGACATGCAGCGGAATGCCCACCAGCAGTAAAGAGCCCATTCCCAGGTGCGCCCACACCCATAGCTGGCGACGCTTGGGCCAACTCAACGTCGCCCAATGATGAACCATGCCCATCAACGCCAACACCGGTAATATCAAGCCCCATGCACTTAAAAAGGCGTGGTCTAGATCGGGCACATGGGCCCCTAAAGCCACCATCAATACCACTCCCAACCACGCATGGATGCGATGAAGCCGCTGCGCCGGGCCAGTCTGAGCCTGTACCGCTTTTCGGCCAATTCCAAACTGTATACAGACCAACAATGCCAATACAGCCCCGGTCCAACGCTGAATGATCTCATCAAAAAGCGGCAGCCATTCAAGGGCGGCCAAGCCCACATAAACAAGCGCTATAAGGCCGGGAAGCCGACGCAATTTACGGTGAGGCACTGGCATTTTACCCTTCAAAACCATCGAATAAGGCTCGGGTGGTTGAAGGGGATGAGATGCGGAAAACCTCGGCCATAAATGTCTGTGTGTCGGGTAAACAACGGCAAGCGCTCGGCCAGTCACTGCCCACCGCGGGCGGGTCTTCAAACTGGCGGGCCCGGTCCACATAGCTTTTGTAAGTCTCAGATAGCGCACGACGCAAGGCCCCCAACACGACCACGGCCTCTTCTGCACTCACCGTCGCGCTGGTAAAACTCCAGGTGGTCGCACCCATCACATCCCCCAAAACCCAATCCGTCTTTGGGGTCTTGGGATGCTTGGAATGACAATCAACACAGGGTTTAGCGTGAGCGATGTCGGGGTACATGCCCACCCACAAGCCTTGGGGTGCATCTCGGAAGTACCGGGGCTGTTTGTCCGCAACGATCTCCTGAAACAGCGCCAACTGCTCACCCTCAAAACGATTGCCTCTGTTGATGGCGAACGCTGCACCTAAAAACAAGCCCAGACCCACTTTTGAGCGGTCTAGTCGGACCGACACACCCCGAAGGGCGACCGCCGGAAGAGGGCCAGATTGGGCACCTCTTTTGAGCCAATTTTCATCATAGAGAAAGCCTTGTTTCAACCCTGGCCCAACAATGTTTTTGGTGTACAGGGTGCGAAATGCGTCGTTTTCAGCCGCGACCATATCGAGCAAGGCCTCGGCCTTAATGGTGCGCCCTGAGGTGTTTTGACCATCGGCTAATGGCGGGGGTGCAGATACGAACAGATAAATACTGAGGGCCAACAAAGCCAAAACCGCGAGCACAAACGAAGGTTGAAACCGGCGGTTGCCCTCTGAGTTTTCACCCTTCTTTTTACGGACTTTCCAGGCCACTATTGCTCCCGATCTGCATGAATCTTGTCATCGCCAAAAGGCGATGGCCCATCGTCCAAATAATACAACACCGCCTCTTTAGAGAAGGCATCTTGCAATTCCTGAGGCACCTTGTAGCGATGGTTTCCATGAAAGTCATGACATTTTAGACAGGTGTCGAAGCGTTCTTGGTCTGCGAGTGCTTGGTGGTCTGGCCCCTTTATCTTTTGGCCCTCCTCAAACTCCCTGTGGCAACTGCCACAAAAATCACCCCCATTCGCCACCCGTTTACCCGTGTGCTCTTGATGACAAGAGACACAATATTGAGGTGCCACGCTGGCCCTGGCCTCTTTAAAGCGCGGCTCTTTAAAGCGAAAAGCCGGATGTCTATCTTCCATTTTTCGGTCGTGACAATCTTCACATGCGCTGTTGTCAACGGGCTCAGAATGAAAGGGTGCATCTGTATTTTCACCGGCCATAAACTTTTGAAGATTGGCCTGAATTTGCTGTCGATGTGAGCCGGTGGCTGGCAAATGGCAAGATGTACAATCGACCGCTTCGTGTCCGGGGTTAACGGGCCCAGGGCTAAGGATTTCGTCCTGATTCGCGACAGCGGCGACCAAAAACACAGCCAAGCCGACCGCCCAAAACATACGCCGTTGCTCCGGTGCCCGACGGCCAAACCTTCGCTCCACATTGGGCAGACAAAGTTGACAACTCTTGCCCACATTCAGCCCCTGACAAGCCTTTTCAAACGAAGCACCCTTGTTCATGGCTGCCTGAATTTGAGATGCGCTTACCCGGGCACATTCACATAAAAACGCGCCTTTACTCACAGCCGACCGCCCCCTTAATGGCGCCAATATCAACCTTTCCTGTGGGCCCAAAGTGCAAGCTATCCAAGGTGTAGACTTTGCTTGGGCGCTTATAGGCCGACAATTTCGGCCCCACACGGCCCATCAACGCTTGCGTGTCGATGTGAGCTGGGCACACCACCGCCACCACCGCCTCGCCATACCGGGGGTCGGCAATCCCAAACACCACAGCGTCTTCTACAGATAAATCGGCGAGCAATACCTCGACCACCTCTTGTGGGTAGACCTTCTCTCCGCCGATCGAGATGATATTTTTGAGCCTTCCCACCAAATACAGCCAGCCGTCCTTATCGAAGCGGCCTTTGTCTCCAGTACAAAACCATTGTCCCTTCATTGTTTTGGAAAACCCCTGGGGGCTGCCCACATATCCGATGCATAATTGCTGGCCTTTAACCTGTATTTCTCCAGTGTCTTCATCGATACGGAGCGCCGAGCGATCAGCCTTTCCCACTGTGCCACGTGGCCCGCCGTCAAGCCCAGAACGGGCCACCCAGGTCGCCGTTTCGGTCATGCCATAATTGTTGGCGACCTTGACCCCCGTGAGCGCCTCAAGATCGTCGCGCAGCTTCGGTGACAAAGGTGCAGAGGCCATGGTGATGACCTTTAATGCTGTGGGCTTTACCCGCGGCGGGCCAACTTGAAGCAGTGCGTGGCCGATAGACGGCACCAAAGACACATGGGTCGCTTCGTTGAGGTGAGCCCAAAAGCTGGCCAAAGAAAATGCACCAAATCGGTCTGCGAGCAACACACAGCCGCCGGCCAATAGGGGTGCCAGCACCGTGACAACCAAGCCGTGGCCATGGCCCAACTCCAACACCGACAGCATGCGGGTTGCCGGGTTTATCTCGTAGCTGTCAATCGTTCGCTTGGCGCTGGCGAGCAAAGCTTGTGTGCTCAGGGCCACCGCCTTGGGGTCAGCGACAGAACCAGAGGTAAACAAAACCACGCCGCCGTCCTCTAAACGTGTTTCATCCCCATCGGCAGACATCACTTCTGCCATACGTAAACGCTCCGCTGGGGTCGTCCCAGCCTTGACCGGGACCACCGTTAAGCGCAAATCCAAAGCAGCGATCAGGCGCACCACCCACGGAATAGACCGGGCTTGGTCTAAAAATACAATCTGTGGACCATCAATTAGCTCAGCCTGCTCAAGGCGTACCGCAGCCACCAAATCGGCCCAGGTCCACCGGTCACCCACCCCAACACTGCGGAGGTCCACCAAAGCGATTCGGTCAGAAGACGCCAATGGGATCATGTGGTTTTGGCCTTCACAAAAGCCCCAAGTCGAGCCACAGTACCAAAATTCGCCTCGCCCATCTCATGGGGTCTGACCACGATCTCAAAGCGCGACTCCAAATAGAGCACCAAATCCAAAATCGAAAGCGAATCGAGCACGCCATCAATCCCAAATAAAGGAAGGTCCTCTGTCAACACCATACCCATCAGACGATCTCCGTACTGGCTTTGAATGTGTGCAAGCAACTGCTCTAGGGTGGCGCTCATGAGTTTGGCTATCCCACCAAGCCCGAGATGACGCGAAACGCAGCCTCCAGGTTGATGCCATTGCGTAAAAAGAAGACGATCGCGACGGCCCGAATGATGTTGGTCATCACAACGCCCAAAACCAAGCCCAAGCGTCCAAAGCGTTTGCGTTTGGGGGCAAGCAAGGCAGCAGAGACAAAGACCGTCTCGATAAATTCATAAATAAGCAAGGCGTCGAGCATATCGAGCCATGCAGCAGAAGACTCAAACCCCATCCACACACCGCGCACCCATGCCATAAACACACCGTGCCCCAAAAAAGTGAGCCCAATGGCCAACACCACATTCATCGACCGCCGTTCAGGGAAACGACGCTGCAACCACAAAATGCTCGGGTAGTAAAAAAGCCGCACGACAAGCTCACGGTAATGAACATTCCACCGCCGCCAAAACTCAGCGTAGTTTCGAGCGCCGAGAGGGTTGTGATAATTATCCCCAACCGTTCGCCCCAACACCCGCGCCGCCCCGACAGACAATTGGTCCCACCCGTAGCGGAACAAATAAAAACAGAAATAGTTACCTAAAACGACCAGCCACAACGCTGGAGTGGACATGACAGGCAGGGCCTCCAACAGCCCTCGACCGATAATGATGTTGGCGTCCATATTGACCAACACGACAAGCAGAGCCAAATGCAAAAAGGCCATGGCGAAGGTTTTCAGCCCTTCAGCCCAGCGCGGGGGGCAACCGCCCTCACTCTCGCTGTAGGTCGTGAGCGAAAACACCGCAGACTTACCGACCAAAAAAGGCAGGCCAAACAAATATCGGGCCAAGCTTATTCGGCATGGCTTAGCCCCCAAAAACCACCACTCATAGCCAACCCACACCACCCGTTTGGCGAAAAGCGTATAAAAATAGAGCAGATAGGCTGCATGCCCAAAAAACCGGGGCGCTTCTATGGCAGAGGCGGTCAAGACACCTCCCACAGTGGGCAAGACAATGCCCCCGAACAACAGCACACCAAAACCAAGTGCATGAAGGGGCTTAGGCTTTTGACTCACAACCTGAAACAGCAGGACAAATAGGCCCACCAACCAAAGCAGCGCATCCATCGGAAAAAACATGAGCATCAACAAGGCCACAACACCCAGCTCTATTCCTCCACGGCGCTCAAGTTTGACCAGACGAAAGACAACGCCCACGCCCACGACCGCCAACAACCAAATAACAAAAAGCTGCAGATCGATGCCCAATAAGGCCGACAGAGATTTTAGCTGTGAAGCATTCACCAAGATACCTTAGGTGTGACCACCGGTTGTGTACAAACACCCATAGTCGCTCAGCACCCCAGGAGTAAATCATGAAAAAAGATGACGTGATCTTGATTGTCGGCGGTGGACTACTGCTCAGTGTGGTCGCTTGGCGCTTTATGGACCGCGACGATGGGCCAGCTGCGCCCAAGGAAACAGAAATCGCTCAAGACCCCCGCATCAAAACTGCGGCGGTGGCCATCATGAAGCGTTTTGATCAAAATGCCGATGAGCGAATATCCGTCAAAGAATACCCGCCCAAAAAGATGCTCTTTAATCGTATGGATATCGATCACGATGGTTTCATCGATATCAACGAGCTGTCCTTTAGCGCCGACAGTATTTTCAAGGATAAACAGCCCCATGGACTGCGATATCTGCTGTACCGAGACGACGACGAAGATGGCGTGTTGACCGAAAACGAAGCCCCCCCCAAGGAGGTTGATTTTGTCGCGGCAGACCACGATAAAAATGGGGTGCTTCATCCCAACGAACTGTGCTTTACCCGGCTTTTTCCGCCTTGGTTAAGCGATGAGCAAATCAAAGACGCCAAGGCTGGAAAGGCTGGAAAG
>DBIS01000369.1:24248-31692 GCA_002296975.1 Deltaproteobacteria bacterium UBA796
TGGAAAGGCTGGAAAGGCTGGCAAAAGCCGAAAACGTGGGAAAGCCGGGAAGGTCGGAAAAGCCGGGAAGGTCGGGAAGGTCGGGAAGGGAAACAAGGTGCGCGATGGCGGAAAAGGTCGGAAACGCGGGAAGGCCAAGTGGACCAACGACGAAACCACGCCACTCGGCCAGTAGGCAAAGGACCCCTCGTGTTTAAAACCGCACCGTTTACCACCGGCCTCATTGTACTTTTCGCAGTCTGTGGTTGCAGCACCGAATCGAAGCAATCCAACCCGCCCACCACCCCTGTTCATTCGACTGAACCCACCACCACACTCGACCCATTGACCACCATCTGGGAGAGTGTCCTAAGCCGGTTTGATGCCAACAAAGATGGCACACTCACCAACATAGAGATGGGATTATCACAGCTTCCACCTGCTGAATTTGCATTAATGGATTTTGACCGAGATGGAAAAGTAGACCACCATGAGCTGTCAGCCCACTTGAGCGCAGTTGCCCCCAGAAAACTGGTGAGCAACAAAATCGGTACACTAAAAAAGAAGAAAATAAAAACCAAAGTTCTGGATGAAGCCCAATTTGAAGCGCGCGAAAAGCTCTTTGAGGCCGGCCAAATGAACAGCCGCCAGAGTGGTCCGCCCAATGTGCTCTTGATCAGCCTCGACACCGTTCGGGCCGACCGCACCACCATGTACGGCTACACGCGAAACACCACCCCTGGCCTCGCGGCCTTCGCCAAAGGCGGGGTGACCTTCCTCAACGCCTTCAACAACGGGAATGAGTCTTTATATTCTCATGCCTCCATCTTCTCGGGCAAGTACCCTTCCGAGGTCGCAAAGCCCGTGTACAAGGCCTACGGCGTGCCCCCGGCAGCGACCCTCATCCCTGAAATATTAAAGCTATACGGCTACCAAACTGGCGCCTTTGTCGCTGGGGGCCACCTGCATCCTGATTTTGGGCACGACCAAGGCTATGACACTTTCTCCAGTGAGTTGGGCTTCGCGTCTTTGTGGAACACCACCCCAAAAGCACTCGAATGGATCGATAAAACAGCCTCAGACAAGCCTTGGTTTTTATTCGTCCACGGCTACGACACCCACGACCCCTTCACCACCACAGCACCATTTTACCACCTGTACGGGCGGGACCACCAACAGGCAGAGATCGAGCGCATTATCGCCACGCCGACCACCATTCACCGGGTTCGCGGGCGCGAGTTTCGCCCCGGTAGAGCAAACTTTTTTGAGCACCCAGCCGGCTTCAGAATTCTCTCCACCAACAACTATGCCGAACACCTCGTCCGTCCAGACAAGGCCAAAAAATCCGGTGAATGGCGGCCCCCAGGGGCAGAAGAAAAGGGCGGAAACCCACAAGGTGCGCGGCCGGCCAAAGGCATCGGCGAGTACACCCTGAGCTCAAAAGATATCGCACATATCGGAGACCATTACGACTCCTGTTTGGCCTATGCCGACCTTCAACTGTCCCTATTTTTAAGGGCCATGAAGGCCAGAGACTTGCTGTCCAACACCTTGATTATCGTGCTCAGCGATCACGGCGAAGAGCTGATGGACCACGGGCTAGTGAATCACCGTGCGGCGCTGTACGACGGCGTGGTTGCCGTCCCCACCATTATCGTGGGGCCGGGCTTTGAGGCCAACACCACCTTTGATGGGCTCGTCGAATCTAGAGACATTCTCCCAACGATTTTGGGCGCTGCTGGTGCCGAAATTCCAGCCGGGCTCCAAGGGCGCGACCTGGCCCTGGTAGCCAAGGGAACAGCCAAAGCCCTTAACGCTGTCTATTTTGAGGGCGTGATGGACATGATCGCGGTCCGAACGACCAGCCACAAGCTCATCTACACAGGGCCAAGCCTCGCAGACAAAGACTACATACCGACCCTTCAAGCCGCCGACCTCGATGATGAGCATTTTGAACTGTACGCCCTCGGCGAAGACCCTAATGAGCAACAAAACTTGATCAACACCATCGGCGCAGAGAGCATGGCTCAAACCCTCAAAGACCAGCTCATTGCCTGGCGACAGTCCATCAAAATGGGCACCCATTTGCTCCCACAATCAGCGGTGAGCCCGGAGGTACGCAAACAAATGCAAGACCAAGGCTACTGGAAAAAATAGCGCATCACCACAGCGCCAAACGCAGCCCTAAGTTCATGCTGCTCATCTGTGGCGGCAAACGCCCGCGGTTGGCTACCCGCATATTTTTGTACCCATTCCGAAAAGAGCCCCCCCGCTCGATCATGAACTGATGGTGACCCCGACCGATGGGGTCAATACTCGGCAGCGCATCATAGGGGCGCTTGGCGTCGGAGGTCCACTCATAGACATTGCCCATCATATCGTAAATTCCAATCCGACTCGGCTCACGCAAACCCACCGGGTGGGTGGTCATATCCGAATTTTCAACAAACCAGGCGTGGTCATCTAAAGGCATCGAATCCAAAGCCCCTTTACGCGCGGCGTACTCCCATTCGGCCTCTGTGGGCAGACGAAATCCATCGCTGTCTGCTTGCAACACCATGCCACCAGCACCCTCTACATAAGCTGGTCGACGCCCACTGAGCTCAGACAATCGATTGCAAAATGCGACGGCTTCGTCCCACGATACCCGCTCGACCGGCCGCTGTGGGCCGATGTGCTGAGCTGGGTTTATACCCATGACAGCCGTATAAAAAGCCTGGGTGACCTCGGTGGTCCCAAGCCAAAAATCTCTGGAAATGGTGACCTCTTTTTGAAGCTCGTCCGGATCTCGCCCTACAACCGAAATATCGCTGCCCATCAAAAAATTCCCAGACTCAACCCGCCTGAACATCACCTCAACATCGCCTGCCCGTGCCACAGCGGTATCCCCAGTCTCGGTCACGACCACACGGGCCACCCGCTCATCGATTTTCACAGCCTGAACCGACGCTTGAGAGCCATCACTATGAGGCCGGCTTCTGCCCGTGGCCATGCCGATGCCTTGGCCGTGATCACCCAAAAAGATGACGCGCGCCGACGCCCCTGAGCCCACCATGCTTGGGTTGCTCATGTGCATGGCCACCCACGACACCTTGGGCCGCAATAAAATCAGCAGGTGTTTTCCGCCCACAGAATCTGGCTGATCCACGGCCACCGTCACGATAACGCTCAGATCCTTTTGGGCGGACTGGCGCACATAGCGACTAAAAAACAAGCGGTAATCACTGCCGCTTTTTAGCACAAAGGGCTCACCAAAATACGCGCTAGAAAAACCTGATACCGGAGGTAAGGGGCTTTGTTCCACCACGGGGCGAGCAGCGGCGACCCACCGATGACCATCTTTGGATTGGGCCGTGCAGATGGTGTCATAATCACCATCAGGGCAACGGTAGTACATCCGAAAGCCAGCCGTGTGTTGAAAAACAAAAGCCTCTGAAGCAGCGAAAACGGGTGCGCCTGACCATTTTATGCCTTCGTTTGGGTCGAAAAAAGCCGACACCGTCCCGTGAGAGCCACCCGAAAGTGTCCCTGAAAACCACAAACGAGCGGGCTGTGCTTCAAAAAACAACACGCTAAACCCATCTACAACCTCAAGGCCAGACCCACTGAGCGCAGTGGGGCTCAACACCAGCTTTGGGAATTCCTCCGGTTTGGCCAAATCAATAGACCAAAGCCCTGTTTTCCCTTCAAAAGTTTGGCCGAGAGCCCACACGATCAAACCATCACCGGTGGGTCGTACATCCAAAAATCGGGCCAAACCCATGTCTTTCGCCCACACACGCGGCAGCTCCTCCGCAATCATTCGCTCGGGGACGACCACCGGCGCAGATGCACCGATGTCGTCAACGGTCAACACCCCAGGAGTGGGTGACTGAGTACAGCCAAATAAAAAGCCAAACAGCATTAAAAAGGAAAAGCGCATAGACTTGGATCGGCTCAAAAACCGATGGGGCGATGGCATGATTTTTAGAAACTTAAGCACCGTGATGTCCTGCATCTTTATCTTCGCATGCGACAACACCGCACCGCCCGACACCGCCAAACTTGAGCCTATCACCATCGCCTCCGCCACCAAAGATGGCGTGGTCCCATGGGGGATGGTGAACGAGGTCTTCGAACGCACCAATGTGCTCGAAAAAAATGGTTTGCGCGGCAGCTTCGTTCATTGTGACGACTCCCCAGACCTGCTGTGGACCATGATTCACGGCGATGTGGATGTGGGGCTCATCACCACGGGGGTGATGGGCTCTTTGACCGTCGCTGGACGGCCTTATGAGTTGATCTCCACCAGCGGGGCCGGGGGCAGAATCGCCTTGATGGTGCCCACCGACTCTCCCGCGCAGTCGATCAAAGACCTCAAAGGTGCCCGCATCGAAAACCCGATTTTAGGTGGGCTCTTGGAACGGTTTCTGTCTTTTGAAGACTTGGGGCCTGACGATGTTCAAGCCATTGGCGCTTACCGCTACGATGGGTCGGCTGAGGCCGATATGCTCGCTGGAAAGACCGATGCGATCATGCACTGGGACCCCTATGTGGAGCGGCTTGTAGCCAGTGGAAAGGCCAGGATTTTGGTGTCTGACCCCTACCACCTAGAAATCATGATGGCCGCATCATCCATCGCAACCAGGCCCAAGCTCGGGGTGCAGTTTTTAGTGGCCCAGCGAGAGGCGGTCCGATTCATGCTTGACCACACCGAGATGGTCGCCGGTTGGTATGCTGAAACCTCCGGTGTGCCCGCTGCCGACGCCTTGGCCGCCCTCCCTTATTCAGACATCTACACTGAGGGCTTCGGCAAAGACATCGCCGCCGTCCATGTGAGCCCCACAGAACACCACGTGAACGACCTCAAGGGTGTGGTGGGGGCGATGGGCCAATTCGGCGTGTTGCGAACCATCAGAGCAAAGGTTCAAAAGCGCGGAGTGCCCGGCCTTGAGCCCATTGAATCCGACAACATCGACATCAGCACCTACATCAACTGGGACTTGCCACGCGCAGCAGATGCCGCCCTCGATCCCAACAGCTACGACCCAGAATCCGTCAAGGTGACCAACCCCAAAGGTGGGGTACCCAAGCTGCGTTGCCGAGGAAAGAAAAAGCGACGCAGAGGCCCCCGTGGGGTCAAATAGCACCCACCTTGGCCAAGGCATTATCCAAGACTGATTTCGTATTCTCAGCCAGCCAAAGCTCAGAGCAGTCCAAGTCTTTGGAGTTAAATTCTGCCCCGACAAGCCCGGTGTAGCCCACCGCGTTCAAGCCATCAAAAACGTCCACAAAATCAATATCACCTTGGCCAATCGGCAAGTGTTTGTGCACCCTACCTTTGATGTCTTCAAGGTGTACATTTACGATTTCTGGCCCGACTGACCGAATCACCTCGGATATCTTCCGTGTATCAGTACATCTGACATGGCCCACATCGAGGGTGAGCTTAAAGGCCGGATGGTCGACCGCTGACGCCAGGCGTCGATAATCGCTGAGTGTCCGAATGAACATATCGGGGTGAAACTCAAATCCCACCACCAGACCATGGCCAGCAGCGGCCGCGGCCAAGGCTTTACACCCCTCGACCAACCATTCGAACGCTTGCTCCCGCTCCACGCCAACTGGCGCATAGCCACTGTGGGTCATCAGGACCTCACAAGGAAAATGGTGCGCCACAGCAGCTGTTTGAATGGCAAAATCCAAATAGGCCTGTCTGGCGTCTTTGGTGGTGGATACAAAGCCCGGCTCGTGGGTCACATCTGACAACACATAGCGACCACCGGTGTTCAGCACGACCCCAAGCGATAACTCCCGACACAGCGCGCCCAAACTCGCCGCCCGCTCCTCGCCATGATGAACGGGGTGGTAATGGGCCTGATCGACGGCGATCTCTACCCCCTCAAAACCCAAACTGGCGATCGACCGCAGCACAGATTCGAAATCTTGTGTCCGGTAAAAACCGCTGGTGTTGTAGCCCAAGCGAAAACTCACCTTTTCTCCAAGTCGTTGACCTTTTGGTGCAGCATCGCGACCTGCTCAAAGAGCGCATTCTTCGTCGTGCCCACCGGGCTCTTAAAATAGCTGCTCAAGGACGCGACCACACCCGCCTCACCTGCATTTTGAAAGTAGACCATCCACCGCACCAAATCGACAACCAAGGGTGCAGCCAAAATGCTGTCGACCCCCAACCAGTTGATCTTGATCTGCATCGGAACCCCAAACCAACCCGAGACGTCGATATTGTCCCAAGCCTCTTTGGCGTCGCCTCGGGGGGGGTAATAGTGGATGTGGACCTGGTGCTCAAAGTCGCTATAGCCAAGCATTTGCTCCAGCACGCTCAGTTTACTGTCGATCTTTGTGGCCCGATGAGCCGGGTCATGGAGCACGGCACCATCGCGGTTGCCCAAAATATTCGTGCTGTACCAGCCTTCCAGCTTTAGCGCCCGTTGGCGCAGCATGGGTGCGACCACGGTTTTGTAGAGGGTCTGGCCGGTCTTGCCGTCTTTGCCCGCCAAGGCCACGCCGCAGTCCAAAGCCAATGCGCGAAGCACGGGGATATCGAAGGAGGGTGAGGGCGTGAAGTTCACCACAGCACAGCCTTTTTTGATGGCAGCATAAGCGTAAACCATCGAGGCGCTGAGGCTGCTTGAGTTCTCCGCGAGGGCCTGCTCAAAGGCCAGCAAACCCTCGTGGCTTTGATGCGGTGGCACGCCCGCTTCTGTGCTCGACACATCCACCACGATCACCCGGCTCAAGCCCCACTGGACTTTAAAAGCATCGATGCTGTGCATCACCGTCTCAGCCAGTTTAGCCCGCGTCATCGGCTTGGCGTCGCTCAAACCGCGAATGGTCTGGTCGTCGTCGATCGGGCCAACTGGATAAAACGACATCTCATCCAGGGGCTCTTTAATCGAGTCCAAAATAGCCGCCGGCACCGCCCCATGACCGGCAGCTGCAGCCGAATACGACTCGGTCACGATGTCAAAACCGCCAAAAACCATCTGGGTCAACTCTGGAAATTTTATCCCAGAAAATGCAGGATCACACTGCGAGGGCAAGGCCAAAGGCGTGTCTATCCCCGCTTTGGCCGCTGCTGCTGCTGCCAGCACAGTGGTGGCCACAGCCCCCTTCACCCCGATCAACAACACTCCAACCATGACCACTCCCCCTTCAGTCTCGAACAAAAGCTGCAACTGTCGCCACAGCGTAGCTCAACAACACCGGCCAAAAGTTGGCCGAGATGCCCAAATGCCAAGACAAGAAGTAAAACAAGACAAAACCGATGAATGTTCCCGCCGCATCCAAGGCTAGGCCCATGCCCAAGCCCTTGTCTCCAGTGAGCATCAAACCAACAGGAAAGTACATACCCGCCACAAAGCCAAATGGGGCCACCAATCCAATGCCCACCAAGGCTTGAAGCAGTATATTCGTGGAGCCAAACGGGATGTAGTCCAAGCCCAACTGGGTGGCGCTGAGCAAGCCG
>DBIS01000124.1 GCA_002296975.1 Deltaproteobacteria bacterium UBA796
AATCTGGGTTATCGGCGCAAAATACAGCAGAATCGTGGCCTATAGCCTGATGTTTATCGACCTCTCAGCCGCTTCATCGGACTTTCGAATCCAAGAATTCAAAGACGAAATCTTGCCCTTCGCCGACCCCAAGCACCTCAGCCCATTGATACCGCCCACCCGCGCAGCGCTTCACCGCTTTGCCAACAGCTGCCTCGCGCTCAAAGTCCGGTGCGCCATCGCCTTGGTGCCGCCCGCTTTTGTGGTCCATACCAACCGACAAGCCGCCACATTTGAGGCCTTCAACATCAAGGCCAATCCCGCTCAAATCGACATCCCAAACCAAATGATTGAGAGTCTTGTCCCTTCATCGGTACCCGTCATCGACCTCACCACGGCATTGCGTGAATCCCTGGATGAAGGACCATACCTCGTTTTTGACCCCCACTTTTCTGCACAAGGTCACGACATCGCGGCGCGAGCCCTCACCCCCTTTATCGCCAAACTTCTGGATATAAATTGAAGCGCAGCCTCGTCATAATCACCGGGGTGATGGTCGTGGTCTTTGGGCCAAACCTCATGGGCTTGTCCACGCACGCCATCGGCGAACAGGGCACCGACAGCCTCAAACACATCTGGAGTCAATGGCTGGTCCACCACCAACTGCTCAGCGGTGAAGGGCTTAGGCTTCACACGCCCTTGCTTCATTTCCCCACCGGCGGCGCGTTTTTTAGCTTGGACACACTCAACGCCTTGATCGGGCTTCCATTGCGCGGAATATTTAGCAGCAGCACCACCTACAACCTGGTGCTGATCGCCACCATCACCGCCGCCGCTGTCACCGGTGCCATGCTCACTCGCAGCCTCACTTCCAAGGCATACGCGCCAGCCCTCGGTGGCATCGGATTTGCCCTGAGTGCTTGGGTGCTTTGCTTTCCCTTGGCTTCGGGTGTGACCGAGACTGCGGTGTTTTGGCCTTTGCCCTTGATTATGCTCTTCGCCACACGCAGCTGGACAAGGCCCGGCTATCTCGCCCCCGCCCTCACCGGTGGGCTTCTGGCCATTCAAGGGCTTGGGTGTTGGTCCCACGGCATCACCGCAGGGCTCCTCATTTTGGGCCTCACGACCGCTGCACTGATGGCCGACAGAAAGGCCCTCACAGACATCGACCGGCTCAAGCGCATTGCCACCATCGCTGTGTTTGCCGGCCTCGCCGCCCTGCCCTTGTATTTGGCCGTCGCTGGCACCGTAAGCGCTGACGACGCCATCAAAACCCGAACCTTATCCTTGTTTCATTCTGCTCCCATCGGCCCCCTCGCGGTACCCGAGGCCAACGCCATGGCCCTCGCGGACTTTGTGCTCCCTGGGTGGATGGGCCGCCGGGTCAATGCCATGGGAACCGAACGCCTGATGTACGCGGCCTATCCGGGCTTTGTGTTGTTCGTGCTTGGGTTTGTCGCCATCAAACGCCGGGCAAAGCACGCAAGGCTTTTGGCCATCGGGGTACTCGTCATGGCCTTGCTCAGCATGGGACCCCGCATTTACCTGGACCATGCACGCGCCATCGGCGGACTGCCCAATCCGGTCTATTTACTCGCCTATTGGCTGATCCCTTTGGTCAACACCACCATCCACAGCGTGGACCGATTCGCGGTGGGTGTACAACTGTGTCTGGCCCTTTTGGCCGCCCTTGGCCTGGCAGAGCTTCCCAAACGTTTTCGACCGTGGTGGATTGCCGCCTTCGTGCTTGAGTTGCTGTGGGTCTCACCCGGGCCTTGGCCAATTCCATCGGTCCAAGTCACCGCTCATCCTGCATCGCTCTACATTGCCCAATCTCAAGATACCGGCGCGGTCATCGATCTCCCTTTCATCAAAAGCAACCCCCATGCTCAGTGGTTCGATGGGGATATTTTTATGCAACAAACCGTCCACGGCCGGCCCATACCCTTCCAATTGGAGGGCCACGGCTTAGAAACGGTCAGCCCGCCCATCCGTGAAAACCCATTCTTTAGGGGGCTGGCCAACGCCCTCATATTTGGGCATCCGCCGACCACCCAATGCACGGGCGCTAAAGATCTGGCAACCATGGGCGTGTCGTGGTTGGTCTGGCGACCCCAAAGCCCACCCAACGCCAAAGAACATGCCATCGCCAAAACGCTCGCCGCTTGCTTGGGGGAGCCCACTCAGCACGGCGACCGGTGGGTTTTTGCTCTGAATTGAGCTGCCGACCATGACATTGATGTCCTGAATTCTGAAATAACCGTGGAAGGCTTCACCCAGGAGACTCCACAACCTATCGTTATTGTTGCTGTTTTTAAGGTGGCACGGTTGATGCAATACCAACAACGAACCCTCTCCCGGAGCCCCCCATGCGTCACTCTCTGCTTTCCTTCATCAGTCCCCTCGCCCTCGCCGCATGTGGCGGTGTCACCGACAAGGAGCAGGACGGCCCCACAACACTCTCCACATTTGAGAGCTGCGAGGCGATGGAAGCCCACCTCACATCCTCCTTCCTCCACAGCCTGAGCGGATATGGCTTTAGGGGCCAGAATGATCTCGCTGTTGAGGCATCAGGGGGTGACATAGATGACGGTGCAGATTCAAGCCCATCGTCCTACTCCACGACCAATGTCCAAGAAAAAGGCGTAGATGAGCCCGATATGGTCAAGACCGACGGCGATTACATCTACACGCTTCAAGACGGAGTCCTCTCCATTCTTCGCAGCTGGCCCGCCGAGGATGCAGCCTTGGTGAGCCAAATCGACGTCCGAAGCATCGGTGCCGATGGCTACACCACAGAAAAGATGTTCCTCTCCGGCGATCGTATTTTGGCCTACACCCAGGAGTTCAACTCATCGGACAAAGGATGGACCCCTCAAACAGGCTTCATCATCATCGACATTTCGGACCGGTCGGACCCCAAAGTCATCGAAAAGAAGATCCTTGACGGCACCCTGAGTTCTGCCCGTATGATCGGTTCGGATGTTTACACCGTCATGACCACCAACATCGCGGTCCCCGAGACGGTGTACGACACACTCTACCGAGGCAGTTCTTCGGTTTACGATGAGATCTACGCGCTGGAATGGGACGCATCGGTCACCGAGCGACTGGCGGCCCGGCTTAAACTTCAGGCGGCCTTAAAGCCCATCGTCGAAAAGGCGGTCACCCAGGTGGGCGCTGAGGCCTTTCTACCAAAACTGACCCACGAAGACGGCAGCTCGGAATTGCTGATGGGCTGCACCGATGTACTTCATAGCGAAGACATCTCCGCCCCCGGTTTGACCACTGTGGCCCATATGGATTTGGACGCTGACACCATCTCCATCAGCGCAGACGCCACCGGGGTCATGGCGGGCGCCACCACCGTATACGCCAGCCAAGAAAACCTATATGTCGCCCAGTCCTCCCATGGATGGTGGGATGGAATCTCGTCGATGAGGCGCGAAACCCGCATCCACCGCCTTGCTCTGAATGGCTCACGCAGCAGCTATGAAGCCACCGGTGTTGTGGATGGCTTTCTGCACAACCAGTTTTCGATGAGCGAATTTAGGGGGATGCTCCGCGTGGCGACCACCCTCGATGATTGGTCTTGGGGTACCACCACCGACGACAGTCGCAGCGGTAGCAACGTCTATATACTCGACGCCGAGCAATCCAAAATGGGCATTATTGGGGCGGTGACAGAGTTGGCGCCCGGTGAGCAAATTTTTGCTGCCCGATTTCAGGGTGAGCGCGCATATTTGGTGACCTTCGTCCAGGTCGACCCCCTGTTCACCATCGACCTCAGCCAGCCCACCGCACCAAAAGCCGTGGGAGAGTTGAAAATCCCAGGATACTCCGCCTATTTGCACCCGTTTGGAGAAGACCACCTTCTCGGGGTGGGCATGGCCGGAGATTGGGACGGCTCGCTCACATCGGTGGCCCTCAGCCTCTTTGACGTCTCTGACTTCTCTGACCCCAAACAGCAAGATCAGCTGACCCTGGAATGCAGTTCTAGCGCCAGCGAAGCCTTGTGGGACCACCACGCGATCATGGTGGTCGACGACACCGTCGCCATACCCGTCTACGGCTACACCTGGGACACCATGGGTGACGCCGGCGACGATTGGACAGGAGCCGACAGCGAATGGGCGGCCCGTTCTGGATTGCTCGTCGCCACAGTCGACACCGACTCCGGCCTGACCAAACGCGGCTACGTCAGCCACCGACCCCTCGTTGAGGCCATCTACTGCCCAGAAGAAGAAGAAGATTGTGCAGAGTCCAGCTACACCGCATGGATGCGACGAAGCCTGGTGATCGAGGACTATCTCTTCTCCATCTCAGACCTGGGTGTGATGGTATCCACCATGGCCGACCCCGAGACACCATTGGCGTCGGTACCTTTTCTCTAGACCTTCAGGGCCGACATGCTACCGTCCGTCGATGCGATTGTTGTATTTGACCGACCGGCTCAGTCACCGCGGCGGCGCCCAACACCACCTGTTGGACGTCGTCGAGGCGATGGCCCCCTTTCACGACGTCACCATCGCTGCGGCAGACTTTGATAAAGATGTCGCCATACCCTCCACGGTACGAACCCACCGGATCAAGGCGCTGCGTGCGCATGTCCCCCGCAACAGAGGACTGGAGCCACTTCATGGGTTGATCGCCGCAGCCGATGTGGTTCACATCCAAAATGTGATGAACCCGACCGCCCTTCAGATGAGCATGGGACCAAAAACAGTGGTCACCATCCAAGACCATAGGGTGTTTTGCCCAGGCCCAGGAAAGACGCTCCCATCCGGTGCGCCCTGTACAGCACCCATGGACGACGCACTCTGCACACAGTGCATCCCAGACACCGAGCACCGCACACGCATGCTCTCCCTTACTAAAGCCCGACTCGACACCCTTCGCGCAGCCGGAAAGCTCCTGGTGCTATCGCGGTATATGGCCGCAGAACTCGAGGCTGCTGGCCTAGAGAATATAGAGATCATCCCGCCGCCTGTACCCTGTGGGCCAGCGAAAACCGATGCCGGACATGGCTTTCTTTTGGCCGGACGACTGGTGTACCTAAAAGGTACCGATCTCGCCATCGAGGCTTGGCGCTCAGCCAAGAGCGGCCACCCACTTCGCATGGCCGGGTTGGGGGCAGAGGCCGCTGGTATTCAAGGTGTAGAGGCCCTCGGCTGGCTCACACGCGACGCCCTCAGGGCCACCATGGCGGATTGTCGCGCCTTGCTCTTTCCTTCTCGTTGGGCCGAGCCCTATGGCATCGTCGGGGTCGAAGCATTGGCCATGGGCACTCCCGTCATTGCGATGGCCCGGGGCGGTATGCCCGACTGGGCCCATTGCGGAACCCTCTGTGTCGATCCGAAACAGCCACGCTCAATGACGAGTGCCATCCGAAAACTGGAGGGTGACCCAGTCGAGGCACTTTCGCTTGGTGCTGAAGGCCAAGCATGGGTCAAAGAACATCTGAGCCCAGCAGCCGTCCACCAACGCTTAAACACCTGCTATGCCGGACTGATTTAGGCCCCAGAATGCCTCCGAAATGCTATCGTGGGCCTCTCACGAAGGGGGTTCAATCCATGCTCCAGCTCAGTTGGCTCCTGATCCAAGCCGCCAACGCGGCCACCCTCACCGTGGCCGCCGATGGCAGCGGCGATTTTGTTGCTATCCAAGCCGCCATCGACGGCGCCAACTCTGGCGACACCATCGCTGTCAGTGCCGGCGAATACAATCTCCCCTTCGACTTCAGCGGTAAAGACCTCACCATTCAAGGCAGCGGCCAAGACGCCACCCTGATCGATGGCCAAGGCGAGGTCAGCCCACTCGTGACCGCCACCGCCGGCGAGCATATTCGCTTTGCGAACCTCACATTGTCCAACAGTTTTCACCAAGGCATCGTGGTCGATGGTGGAAGTTTGAGCGCAGAGGATGTGCGCTTTGACGATATGGGCTCTCAAGAGCATTTTGGTGGGGCCATCTTGGCAACAGAGGCCGACCTCACCCTCACCGCCTGCCACTTTCAAGACAACTATGGCTACGACGGTGGCGCGATACACGCCAGCGGCGCCATGAGCTTGCACATCGAAGACACCGAGTTCGAGGCCAATCGGGGCTATGGCTACACAGAACGGGTCATCGAATACGAATACGACGAGGAAACCGGCGAGGAAATTTCCTCGACCACCTTGGTGCAAGAGCGCCAAGGCCAAGGGGGGGCGGTCCATGTCACAGGGACCGGTACAATCACCGTCATCGACTCTCACTTTGTGGACAACCGTTCTCGGTGGGCCGGTGGTGCCATGGCCATCCGAACCTTTGACGGTGAGGTCACCATCTCGGGCACATCCTTTGAAGCCAACCGCTCGGTGAGCAGCGCAGGTGGGGCCATCGCCAACTGGATGCACGGGGAAGATGTGTATGACCTCGAGGAATTTTCCGAAATCTTCAACACCTTTGTTGTCGACGACTGCGTCTTTGATAGCAACCTCGCACAGCGCGGAAGCGGCGGAGGGATCTACACAGAGGGCGATTTCTCCGGCCCAATTCAACTCCAAATCAAAAACACAATATTTAGCTACAACGAGGCAAGCTCCGACGGCGGGGCGGTCTGGGCCCGACGCATGTACGACGAAGTGCTCATCGACAACTCCAGCTTTGATCTCAACAAAGGACGCAACGGAGGCGCACTCGGTTTCGACCAACAAATCTTGTTCACGGGCACACAGCTCGACATCTCCTCGAACACCGCCTCCTCCAGTGGCGGCGGCATCTACGCCACAAATGCAGTGATGCTCTTGCTGGTCGACGCGCACGTCCGTGGAAACCGGGCGAAAGCAGGCCAAGGGGGCGGAATTTTCGCCAGCGGTCTCGCCGACACCTACCCAGCCAAAATGGTTCGGGTCTCCATCTCCGACAATTCCTCCCACCTCGAGGGTGGTGGCGTATTTGTACGAAGTGTGGCGAACGTCACCGTTGAAGAGAGCTTGCTCGAGGGCAACGAGGCCGGCTCCAACTCCTTTGGCGGTGGACTTTACGCCGACGACTCAGCCTATGTAAAAATCCGAAACTCCACCCTGCGCTCAAACACCGCGCACTATGGCGGTGGGGCTTACATCAACGACAACGCCGACGGTTCAGACTTTTTCAACAACATCTTCTTGGATAACGACGCCCGAACCGGTGGTGGCTTCGCCCTGTGCAACTCCCCTTTCAGCCTGTTTTACAACAACACAGTCGCCGGAAACCGAGCGATGTTCGAGAGCAGTGGTGCTGCTTTTTACAACTCCCAGGTGGAGTTTCGCAACAACATCTTCGCCCACAATACCGGTGGCGCCGCCCTGCATATGTACGACCTCAACTCCGCCTTTTATGCAGAGCTGTCCCATAATAATTTTTATGGCAACACCCCAGCGGACATCGGTGGCGATCTCGAAGCTTCAGTGTTGGACCTTGGCGGCAACATGGCCATCGACCCTGAGTTTGCCCATTACGCACCCGATATGCCAGGTGACGAGGCCAGCTTGGTCTTGGCGCTCACATCCCCCCTCATCGATGCGGGTGACGCCCTCATCTTGGACTGGGATGGCACCGACTCAGATGTGGGTGCGTACGGCGGTGACTATTTGATCGTGAATGACCATGATGACGACGGCTATTTGAGCAATGTCGACTGCAACGATCAAGACCCGAGCGTATACCCAGGCGCTGAAGAGATTTGGTATGACGGTCGCAACTCCGACTGCGCCTATGGCTCGGACTACGACGCAGATGGCGATGGCGTCGCCCACCCATCTGGAGGTGGCACCGACTGCGACGACACCGATGCCAGCAAGTCCGCCCCCGGTGACTGCCCACCCCCGCCAGAGGAAGTCACACCAGACGAAACCCCCGAATCAACCGATGAAAAAGCCGCCTCATCCTCCACATCTGGGAAGGTCGGCTGCGCCAGCTTGGGCGGACGCGGTCCGTGGCCTATGATGCTTTCTCTCAGCTTGATCGCAGTATTTCGACGACAAGGCCGCCCATAATCAAACAGCTTCGAACCCGGAACACTCATGCGCTTGATTCCCTTTTTTTTGGTAATATCTTGTTCGGTTGACCCGAAAACCGAGGGCGACTCTGCCGCTCCGACCGACTCTTCGGCCCCCGTCGACGTCGACGTCGACGCCGATGAAGATGGCTTCAAATCCGATGTGGACTGCGATGATGACAACCCAGCCATCCACCCCGACCAACTCGAGATCTGCGACGGGCTCGACAACGACTGTGATGGGCTGATTGACGATGAAGATGACACGGTTGACCCCGCCACCCAGTCGGAGTGGTTTGGAGACGCAGATGGTGATGGCTACGGCATCAAGTCCTTGATGATCTTGGCTTGTGAGTCACCCGAGGGCTACACCGCTGATCGGGATGGGGTCTTTGATTGCGATGACACCGACGACACCACCCACCCCGGTGCGCTTGAGACCGACTGTGACGATGACCACGATTATAATTGTGATGGGGCTGTGGGCTACGCTGACATCGATGGAGACGGCTTCGCCGCCTGCGAAGAATGCAATGACGCCGACCCTTCGATCCACCCCGACGCCATCGAGGTGTGTGACCACATCGACAACAACTGCGACGGCAACCTCGACGATGATGATCACGCCCTGGACCTTTCCACCCGAAGCCAGTTTTTCATCGACGCCGATGGGGACGGGTTTGGCGATGAGGAGGCCACCATCAATGCGTGTTTCGAGCCCGAGGGTGCTGTCACCGCCGATGATGACATCTTTGATTGCGATGACACCGAGGCTGAAATTCACCCCGGCGCCGATGAAGTCTGTGATGGCATCGATAACGACTGCGACGCCCTGATCGATGACGCCGACCCCAGCCGCGTTGGGGGTGGGCTTTACTATATCGATCACGACCACGATGGTTTCGGCTCTGCAGATTACACCATCAATGCCTGCGCCATGCCGGCCGGGTACGCGAGCACTTCGGAAGACTGCGATGATCTGAGCGCAGACACCCACCCCGAGGCAACCGAACTGTGCGATGGGGACGATAACGATTGCGACGGCATCATCGATAACGGCCTTGATTTGGCCACCCACTACCGAGATCTTGATGGCGACGGCTTTGGAGATGAGGCCTTCACCATCGAGAGCTGTGGTCCTCCGGAGGGCTACACAGCCACCGGTGACGACTGCGACGACAGCTCAGCCCTCTCCCACCCCGAGGCCATCGAGTCTTGCCTTGACGGACTCGACAACGACTGCGATGAAGAGACCGACTGTGACGACATCGATGACTGCCGCGGAATCGAGCCAAGCTGCTGGCTTTGTGGCGATGGATATGTGGACCCAGGCGAGGAATGCGACGATGGAGATACCATTAGCGGGGACGGCTGCGATGCGGTGTGCCACAGCGAGATAAGCCTCTCTGATCTGGATGTCTCTTGGATCAGCGAAGGGCGTACCGTTTACGTGTGGAAGTCCGACTCCACGGCGGCCTTGAGCAGCTACACCAGCTTTTGTGAAGACCACGGCCTCGCTTGGTTTACACCCGATAGCGCCGCTGACGCCCAAAAGGTCATCACCGACCTGTACACCCGAGACTTCCATCACACCTGGATTATCACCAAAAACACCACCACCACAAGCCCCACCTGGGGAGGCTATGCCGTGACTGTGGACAGCCCAGACTGTGTGAACACCTCATCATCTGGCTTTAGCGCCATCCGCAAGTGGGGCTGCTCCATGTGTGAGCCGGACGACCACGGCACCACCCGGTGCTGGGATGCGGACCATAGCTACGACTGGCTGGTTTGCGAGGACGCCTAAGCGAGCACACCGGTGAGCGGTGCGACCCCTGGCAGGTAATCTCCAGGGTCCACATCGGCCGCGGCCAGCAAGGTGGCACCCAGGTTGGCGACGGTCAAGTCTGAGCCTTCTCGCCACAAATCTCCAGTCTCAAAGTCGATCAACTCGCCATAATAAAATTCATCGGTCGCACCGATGACCCGCCCACCTTGAAAACCAGGCCCCATCACCAAAGCCGAGGTGTACGGCCAGTGATCCTTTCCATCATTGCCGTTGAGTGCAGGTGTACGCCCCATTTCACTCATCACAACGATGACCGTTTCATCAAGTAAACTACCGCCACCACGACCAGGTATGGTCGAAAACCGGTCAGCCATGTCCAGCAGTCCACCGAACAGCGACTCCCAACTTTGGGACTGAATCCCATCGTTATTGGTGTGACTGTCCCAACCCACCCCGCCGTGATTCATCATCACCGTCCGTGAGATGCCCATACTCAACAGCTGAGCGGCCAAGTTGCCCTGGGAGCTGAGATCTCCGCTGGCGGACCAATTGATGACCTCCCGAAGGTCTTTGAGGTCTACCCCGCGCAGCAAAGAAGATTCGTAGGCTTCATACAATGCTTTGGCCTTGGGTAGCTGTGCGCCCTTGACCGCCGCCGCTGCCCGTCGAATCAAATAGGAGTCCATTCGGTCTTCCATCATGGTGGAGGGCCGCTCAGTTATCTGATCGCTCCAATCCAGCACCTCTCCCGACAACAGCGCGTCGAGTTGGCCGGAGGTTCCGGCGCGGGTGACCGAGGTACCGTGCTCTCCGGGATAGCTGGGCCCCGACAAGACGACCTGAGGTAAAGCCAAGCCCATACGCGACTCACCAGCGATCACCGCCGCCCAGTCTGCAGCGCCGTCATTGGTGGTCCCAGTCATCATCAAACGGGAACAACTGCCGTGGGCGACCGACGGGACAAGCAAGCCATTAAAGATGGTGCTTCGGGCGTGAAATCGCTCAAAAAATGCGGTGACGCTTGGTCGATCGATGTGGTCTACCCAACTCAGGTCCCCGATTCTGGCCACGCCGCTATCAAGCTCCATATCGATGGCGCGCTGCTCGAAGCAATTGGCGAACACCCGGGTGGGATCCCACCCACCGCCGTTGAACACGAAGACAAAGTTCAGACTAGATTGGCTGGCCGCGATCGCCTGAAACGGTACCATGCCCGCGCCCAAAGCCACTCCGCCGAGCCCGGTAAACCGAAGAAAATCCCGTCGATTCATGATGTTGCCTTCTTGAAAAAAAGAAAAAAGAAAAACTTAGTAAAAGAGAAAATCAGGGTCGCGCAGCAAAACGGTCAACAAGCCCGCCCAGGCCTCTTCATTGGTGAGACTGACCTCATAAAGGTCTTCCCAAAGTTGAAGATTGGCCGCCACCTCTGGTCCGTCTGCTGACACCCGATGGCCGAATAAACGCAGATGCAAAGACTGAATCTGCGCAACCATCTGCGCCTTGCCATTTTTGGGCGTCTCATGAAAATCGATCTCATGAAACAAGCGCGATTGTTCGGGATTGTCTCGGTCGTGAACGACCACATGATTGGCGGCGGCTTGGGCATAGCGCTCTTGGACCAACACAAGGGTTGTCATGGGTGCAGTCGCAGGGCGGGTCACATTTTTCCCGTCAATCCCACCTGCGAGGGTGCGAAGCCCGCCGGAGTCTGTCTCCAAAATGGGCACGCCATTCGCGTAAAAAACAAAGCCGGTCAAGTCATCGATTTGGCTGCCCAGCATGTCGGAAGTCACCATCTTTCGGGTGGCGTAAGGGCCATCACCGGGCTCGGTTGCCCGATAGGACTCATCCATGGCGACAGCCTTAAACACAGTCTTTAGGCGAAGCTCATCGGCTATAAAAGCGTTGCGCCATTCGCCGAGCTTGGTGGTGTCCTCAAGGGTCGGCTCCCGTTGAGAGAGCAGCATAAACACCCGCTTGACCGCGCATGCCACAAAGCGGGGGTCACCGGCAATAAAGCGCCCGAGGTCGCCGAGCCCATAGCCGGGCTCGCCATAATAAGCGGGCTCGATGCCGCCATAGCTCTCCCACATATGCTCCCGCTCTGGGTGATAATATTTCAGGTCTGAAGCCGAGCGATAATCGACGTAGTAGGTGCCCCACAAAAAGCTGGCCAGCGGGTCGAGGGAGCTATGACAGGCCGCACACCCAGGGTTGGTCTTGAGGGCGTCATTCAGGGCGTCGTTATCGAGCAGGTTGACTGAGCGATCGAACTCAACGGGTTTGCTCAGATAGTTATTGCACAAGAAAATCTTGGATACCGCGTTGGCCTTTCCTCTGTTCGCGTTGGAGGGGTTGGACATATACCGCCACCAAAGCGAGTTGCTGGATAGCACCCCAGCCGATGGGCGTGAGTCTGAATAACGGGACACCTGCCAACCCGACGCACCCGCTGGATACTCAATCGGCCAAATCTCCGCGAGGAGCTCATTGGCCATGGTCCAATCTCCGGTGACCAATTCGGTGTAGGGCATGTCGTTTTCGACAATGTGTGCAAAAACCCGGAGCGTTTCGTCTCCGACGGAGCGTGAAAACTCAAACTGACGCTCACTGCTGAGCCCAAAGTCCTCCGCACTCACCGAATACGAATCGGAGCGGGTCAGGTACACTTCCGAATACATGGAAATCAGGCGCTCCCCAAAGCGGGGGTCTTCCAGAAAGCTGTCGATGATCGCCTCATAGGCGTCTGGATCGGCGCTAATCCATTCAATCTCATCCAACGAAGGGCGCACACCACGCAAATCGAGGCTTGCGCGAAACACCTGCGCCACCGGATCTGGGCCAGTGGCTTGGACCACTTCGACCTCATCGGTCGGGTGATTCACCGCGGGTGGCTCGGGCTGTCCAGCGCAGCCGCCAAATAACAAGGCAATGACTACAACCATGGTCGCTCCCCCCAGTCCACCAGCAGCTCGAAATTAGGGCAAACCTCGCCGAGTAAAGTGCCGCGCCAATACACCTTGCCGCAGGTGTCGCAGTCGGGTGGAAAAGACCCTGCACCTGCATATTTTGGCCCATCAAACTCAGCTTCATACCAATTTCCGGCGCTGTCCCGAACCGAGATGGACCCCGAAGGCTCGATCTCACACATCGAACCGGTGTTCTCTGAGTACATGAAGATTTCGGAGAGTCGCAAGGCGTTGATCACACCCGTAAGCCCAGAAATCGACGCGTTCCAGTACACAGAATAGCCGCCACCATAATGGTCGGCATCGTCGATATACATCGTTGAGTTGTGATAAACCGACACGTTGAGGTCTTGGGCCAACCAGCTTCCGTACAAGCTGGGGTCATCAAAGCGATAGTTGCCGCTCATGCTTTGATAAAAGGTGCCATCCCCCGTCGAGGTCCGATGGCGCTCGTAATAGCTGGAGCTTCCGCCTGCGATAAAGGTGTTTCCCCGACTGTCTTCAACCCGCGCGGAGCCATTAAAAAAAGCATGGCCACCGTAGTCATAGGTCTCATTTTCGTCGGTGTATTCACCATAATAATTGCTGTACACAGAGCCTGCGAACGACCCACCTGAGGCCACCGTACAAGCGTCACGCCAGTGGTAGCGCTCGTTATCGTCGTAGTATTCCTCATCGTATTCCGGGCAGCTTTCGTCGCCATCTGCCTCGACTTGGGCGTATGCATCGTGCATTTTTCCGGGGTCGATCCAGCGCACGATGCGAATGGCCTCCTCCATCGCCCACTCTATCTCTTCGAGGCTGAGTTCAACTTTGGGCGCTTCGGCCTCAAATACATACTCCTCAGCTTCCTCGGTTTGCTCGCTACCACCAGCGCCTGAAGAATCGTCGATCGCTTCATCTGCGGTGGCACCCAACACGGCCTCATCGAAAACACACCACCGACCTTGCTTCTTCATAAAGCCGGGTTCGCATTCGACAGTGTCTGTGCTGCCACATGCTGCAAGCAACACCAACACCCCAAATAGTGGTGGACTTCTCATCCTTTTTCTCCCTTGAGCGAACCCGCATATTCCACCCGCGCACATGAGGCGGAGCGAGCTTGGCTTCTGGCTAATTATCTCACAGAATGTATCGTCCCGCAGCCAAAGAAGGTGCTTACGTGCCCGGGGTGCCGCAACGCAGCCAAATCTCGAGCTTTTCTCGTTCGAGTGCCTTCGTTCCTCCGTTGGGGGGCATCCATGGGTTGGCGCCACCGGCTGACGACAGCACCCCTCCCCGTCGTGCCCACACATCGGCGACATCATCAAAAATGGCATCGGGCGGCGCGCCGTAACGGTCTGGCGACTCGCTATGGTGGCAACCATTGCAATTTTGGATCATAAAGCCTTGCCCAAAATTATCCCAGTTCAACATGGGTTGCTCATCGCAGTCGAGCGCCGCTTCTTCCTCTGGTGATGTCCCGCCGGTGTCATCGCCCCCACTGCCAGGAAATTCACCGGTGGGCGGGGCGTATTTACCTGCATCGAAGGTCGAGCAAGCTGCAGACAAACAAAGAATAATGGCCAAACGCTTCATGGGCGCAGCGCCTCCGCGATCATGGCCAAAGACACGCCATATCGCCAGGCCATACCCCGGTGTCCACCATCGAATTCCTCGTAAACATGGGGCACCCCCATGGTCTTGAGTTTGGCGACAAAACGCCGGGCAGCGATTTGAAGATTGTACTCATCAAAACGGCCAGCATCAATAAAGAGCAAATCGAGCATCTCCAAGCCTTCGCGCTGACCGGGATCGTCCAGGCGTACGATCGGGTCCATATGACTCAAAGCCGCCAACACCTCAAAGTCGACCGCTCCAGTCTCAAAATCCACAGGAAGCCGGCAGGGCAGCGGTGTAGCGTCGACATCAGGGAGATAGGCACAGCAGACACACAGCAACATTAAGGCCGCGATGTCCTCTCCCGAGTGCGAACGCCGCGCCCAAAACCCATCCACAAATTGTTCGAGCCCTCCCGCTCGGGCCACGGCGCCAACAGCCTTTGGCACATCGCCCAAATAGGCCAAATCAAAACCCAGATCGCCCGCGTGTGAGGCCACCGCAGAAAAGGCCCCCGGATGGGTCATCGCCAGATGAATCGCGCCAAACCCACCAGAGGAATGGCCGGTCACCCCCCATTTACCGGTGGTCCGAAACACCCCATCCACGGTGGGCAAAATCTCATCCACCAAATAGCTTGCGTAGTTCCCAAGTCCTGGGGAATCCACATACTGCGAGCCCCCCAAAGAGGTCATACAATCGGGCATCACGGCAACAAAAGGCGGACATCCTTGAGCGATTAGCCGGTCGATGCGTGTGCCGATGGACATGTCCGTAAAGCCTCTCGCAAGCAGCTTTTCGCCAGTGCCGGTGTAGCCAGGAAGGACCATCACCGCGGGATAATCCACTTCCGAGCTTTGGTATCCGGGCGGGGTGTACACAAAAAGGTCGCGGCGTACCGGGTCGTTAAACGGATTGTCGCGCAGCACTGACGAACTGTGATCGAGGACGACCACTTCGCCGCGTTGTTCTGGGGGCAGGCTTGGGAATGGACTGGGCATGGGCAAGCCTACCGCAAAAATAGTGCCCCGAGGCTCATCGCCGTCAAGATCACCAATGCGGGGTGGACTTTGAGCAGCAAAGCAACGAGGGCTGCAACCGCGATCAGCGCGCCGGAGAAGTTGCGAATTCCATCGGGGGCGAGAGATATCACCGTCCACGCCAACAAGCCGATCACTGCCGGCTGCACCGCGCGCATCGCCCCATTGAGCACCGGGTTTTGGCGCTGGGAGAGAAGCACACCCGACACCATGCTGATCAACGCCACCGCCGGCACCATCACCCCGAACAGGGCGGCGAGCGCACCGGGTACCCCAGCCGTCTGCGCACCGATCAAAATACTCATCTTGACTGCGATGGGCCCAGGCAATGCCGACGATGCAGCGATGGCATCCAAAAACTGCTGGTCACTGACCCATTGGTGGGTCTCCACGCACTCGACTTGCATCAGCGGGATCATGCCAGGGCCACCGCCAAAGCCGAACAAGCCCACCCGTCCCCAGCCGAGAGCGATATCCATCAGCGCACTCATCGGACGAGGCTGGCCGTAATGGAGCCAAAGAGCCGAACAGCTTCGCCATCGGCCTCGTGGGTGGTGTCAAAGCTGAGGCTGAGGCCATTATTATCACGGCTGCCTGAAAATGGTGTTTCCACTCGATCTGTTGCAGATTCGGAGATCAAAACACCGCGCAATGCCAAATCGGTTTGTTGCCCCTCGAGATCAAATCCAAGCTCGAAAGAATCAAAAACACACAGTCCCGTACCGGTCAACACCAAGTCGTCGTCGATGGCCAAACTGACATCGCCGGTGCAACTGTCTTCGAATGCACCAAATGAGCCCTCGTATTCATACTGGGTGGTCATGGTGCCGACGAATGCGCCAGCCAACATGCTGGGATCGGTCTCTGGGTCGCCAGCATCAGCATCAGCATCAGCATCAGCGTCGGCATC
>DBIS01000123.1:0-5115 GCA_002296975.1 Deltaproteobacteria bacterium UBA796
TTGGGGCAGCATAGCCGAAACCCCGAGCTGCGTCCCAAGCATCTTGCTTCTACGGGTGACCTGCGCCGACAAGACAAGCCTGAGCCTTGAGCCTCGGTTAGGCACAAGCTCGTCGGAGAACACCATGTCAAACAAACCAAATATCGCCAACATCGCCCAATACGTTGACCAAGAGATCACCCTCAACGGCTGGCTATACAATCTCCGAGGCTCCAATAAAATTGCCTTTCCTCAGCTGCGTGATGGCTCTGGCATCATTCAGTGTGTGGCCAAAAAATCGGTGCTTGGCGATGAGGCGTTCGCCGAGCTGCGGCGCTTGGGTCAAGAGAGTGCCCTGAGCATCACCGGAACCATTCATGTCGATGAGCGCGCCAAGAGCGGCTTCGAGATGCAGGTGGCGGGAATCAAAGTCCATCAAAATGTCAGCGGCTACCCCATCAGCCCCAAAGAACACGGCCCGGCCTTTTTACACGACAACCGCCACCTTTGGATGCGGTCCAAGCGCCAACACGCCATCTTGAAGGTTCGACATCTCTGTATTCGGGCCATCCGGGATTACTTCGACGAGCGGGATTTTTTGCTGCTCGATTCGCCTATTTTTACGCCCAACCCATGCGAAGGCACATCAACCTTGTTCGAGACCGACTACTTTGGGCAGCCCGCCTACTTGAGCCAATCTGGGCAGTTGTACCAAGAGGCTGGGGCGATGGCCTTTGGGAAAACCTACACCTTCGGGCCAACCTTTCGCGCTGAAAAATCGTCTACCCGGCGCCACTTGACCGAGTTTTGGATGGTGGAGCCAGAGCTGGCTTATGCTGATATCGATGACGTCATGGACTTGGCCGAGGACTTTATGGTGGAGGTGGTACGCTATGTCCTCGAACGGGGAGGGCGCGAGCATTTAGCGGTGCTCGAGCGCGATGTGGGCCCCTTAGAGAATGTCCAAAAACCCTTCCCTCGGATGACCTACGACGAGGCCTGCGCGCAGTTGGCCAAGCTCGACCAACCGGTAGACCCCGACAGTGATTTTGGCGCGCCCCACGAGACCAAGCTCACCCAGCAATACGACCGGCCGATCATGGTGCACCGCTACCCCACAGCCGTGAAAGCCTTTTATATGAAGGAAGATCCCGAAAACCCGGCCCGCGCGCTTGGGATGGATATGCTCGCGCCAGAGGGCTACGGCGAAATCATCGGATCGGGGCAACGAGAGGACTCTGAAGACATATTGGTGCGCAAGATAGCTGAGCACGGGCTGAACCGAGAGCACTTTGAATGGTATCTGGATCTTCGCCGCTATGGCTCGGTACCCCACGGTGGTTTTGGCCTGGGCCTCGAGCGCTTGGTGGCCTGGGTATGCGGCCTACAACACATCCGCGAGACCGTACCCTTTCCGCGAATGATGGACCGTCTCCGGCCATGAGACCCACCGACTCTCACGCCCTCGCGGAGGTACTCAATGCCAGTCATCACGGACCTGTGACGAAGGTGTTTGGTGTGGCGACGCTCGAGGATGCTGAGGCTGGGGATGTGAGCTTTGGTTCAAACACCAAGGCCAAGGTGAGCCGAGCAGGAGTGCTCATCACAACAACCCCCATACCAGGACGCTGCTGCCTCTGTGTAGCCGACCCAAAATATAGTTTTATCCTGCTTTTAAACGAATTGTTCCCCGTGGAACACCGACCTGGAATAGCGGAGTCCGCTCAAATAGACCCCAGTGCTGTGGTACACGAAACAGCGACCATTCACCCGGGTGTTGTGGTGATGCGAGGGTGTAAAATAGGCGCCAACTCGGTGCTATTTCCCAAGGTCGTGCTGTATCCAAACACCGAAGTGGGCGCGTGGTGCCGCATTCATGCAGGGGCTGTGATCGGCGCTGACGGTTTTGCTTTTCATCCTACCGAGACTGGGCTGGTCAAGGTGCCCCAATTGGGTCGTGTCGTGATCGAAGACCAGGTCGAGATAGGGGCGAACAGCACCATCGATCGGGCCTTTTTGGGTGAAACTCGGGTGGGAAAAGGAACCAAACTCGATAATTTGGTGCATATAGGGCACAACTGTCAGCTGGGCGAAGCGGTCATTGTGGCGGCTCAGGTTGGGTTGAGCGGTTCTGTGCGGGTGGGTGACCGGGTGATGATCGGTGGACAGGCCGGCGTCGTCGAGCACACTCAACTGGGTGAAGGCGCACAAGTTGGGGCACAGTCTGGGGTGACAAAGTCGGTGTCAGCCGGGGTTGCTGTTTTGGGAACGCCAGCGGAAAATGCCATGAAAATGAAGCGCATTTACGCTCAAACAAGAATGGATATTGAGCCAAAGGGATAAAGTATAGCGTGGCCCTTAGACGCCCCCAGGCCCCACCAGTCCGACACAGCTGGATCAGCTTAGATTGTTTGATTCTTGAGGACAGAGCTTGATTTGAGACAATCATGATGGTCTTGGAAGACCACAAAGATGGCGATTCCCGTATTCTTGTCGTTGGCTGCGGTGTGACCTCGCAAACAGCAAGGTCATCACCCGCTCTGGAGTTGTCCATGTTGAAGGTACTTTTTTTATTCACTGCCTTTGGTGGTACTGCGATGGCCGATGGTGCTTGCTGCATCTCCGCTGATGCGGCGTGTACCGTCGTCGATACAGATACCTGCTCACGCATGGGTGGCTATTTTTACGGTGAGGGGACAAGCTGCGATGACCCGTTCATCGAGTGCATCACCACCGAGCCAGACACTGACACCGATGGCGACGCTGACGCTGACGCTGACGGCGGAGAACCAGAAGACGGGGCCTGCTGTATCGACGGTACATGTACGATTCAGGCCTACGACCCCTGCAAGGCGGACCTCGGCGTATGGTTTGGCCCCGGCTCCGATTGCTCCGATCCCTGGATAGAATGCGATGGCGCAGACACAGGTGCTTGTTGTGCCACGGATGGCTTTTGCTATGAGTGGGACTCCTCCACCTGCGAGACCGATGGTGGCTACTTTTATGGGCCGGGCTCTACTTGTGCCGACGCCTTCATTGAGTGTGAGGTGGCCCCCGAGACGGGCGCGTGCTGCGTAGATGACACCTGCTATGACTGGACCATCAGCGATTGTCATGAGGCAAGCGGCGTTTGGTATGGCGTGGGCATGGCGTGTAGCGACCCCATGGTGGAGTGTGCCGATGATCCTGTCGATGAAAATGGCGCATGCTGCGTGGACGATGTTTGCCACCAAGTGACCGCTGCGACCTGCGAAGAAAAGGGCGGCTACTTTTATGGGGCAGGCATCGATTGCACCGACCCGATAGTCGAATGCGAAACCGGTGATCCTGGAGATGAAGACGGCGCGTGCTGTATCGACGGCACCTGCACCATCACAAACGCGACGAAGTGCTGGGAAGGTGAGGGTGCATTTTACGGTCCAGGATCTGACTGTGATGACGCTTTCGTAGAATGCTGTGACGACGATGCCGATGCCGATGGCGGAACGGGGCCGGTCGACGCAGACCCCATCAAGGGCTGCTCAACCTCACCGAGTCCAATCAAGCACATGCTGCCAGTCTTTATGCTTGCGGGAATCGCGATGGTGACCAGTCGCCGACGAGAAGACTGAGCGAGGCGGCCGAGGGGGTCAGGTCCGGCGATGTGCGGGCTTGATTGGGCGCACAGGGGGTCAGGTCCGACAATGTGGGGCCTGACCCCTCGTTGGTTTAGCGCCTAACCATACGATTTTGTGCCGGTTTTTATAGTCTTTGCCCAAATCTCGGCCACCCGTCCGAAAACTCGACACTGGCCAAAAAATACAATCGCCTCAGTTTTGGGGCATGCCAAGACAACCCCGACTCGACTTTCCTTTCGCCCGCCACCACGTGATGAACCGAGGTGCCAGACGCGCCCCCGTCTTTGAGCGCAGTGCTGTCAAGCGCCTCTTTATCGACTTGCTTGGCGATCTTCCCAAGCGTTTTGGTCTAAAAATTCATGGCTATGTGGTCATGGACAATCACTTTCATCTCATGGTGGAGACACCCAAGGCCAACCTCAGCCATGCAATGAAGCACCTCCAAGCCTGCTTTGTTCAAAAGTTGAACGCCCAGCACGGTTGGGATGGACCGGTTTTTCGGGGGCGGTTCCGAAACAGGGTTGCATCAGAAGACGAATATTGGAGCCACCTGCTGGCCTATCTGCACCTCAATCCTGTTCGTGCAGGTCGCTGCAAACACCCAAACCAAGGCGGATTTAGCTCCCATCAGAGCTATATGAAGCCCCAGTTGTGTCCGGCTTGGCTGACGACCGGTGAGTTGCTCGAGCTCCACGGCGGGCGTTCAGGCCTCAGTCAATACATTCACGAACAACTCGTGGGCACAGCCACCACACCCAAACACTTTCAAGCACAACTGCTTTGGAACCCAAATATTTCGGGCTCCCTACCTGCCGGCGTCGAGCCAACCTTTTTGGCGATCACCAGGGCCGTACAACAGGTCGCCGCTGTCACAGGCCTTCCCCCCGAGGCCGTCATGTCCAAGCCCAAAGGAGCAAATGGTAACCCCGCACGTTGGGTTGCCGCCTGGTGGCTCACCCGCGGCCATCACTTTTCAGTCCAGCAAACGGCCAAATGGTTGCGGGTCCATCGCACCACCGCCCTGCGACTGATTCAACAAGCGGAAACCCGCGGAAGAAACGACCTGCTGGTCAATCAATGGATGAGAACCCTATCTCATTCCGACTGGTCCAGCGGTAGCCACCAAGCCCATGAAATCACACTATAAATAAGGAGAATTCAGATGTCCAAGACCATAAAATTATCCAACCAAAAGGGCTTTTCCGCCCTTCAGGTCGCCTTAAAATCACCCATCAGCCCACTGGCTTTGCTTGAGCTTGACTGCGTGGCAAACCCCGACTGGATCACCGTCTGGTACATGATCAACGAGGAAGGGCTGAGCCCACAGGAGGCCGCGAACGTCCTTGGGCTTGAAAGACATCAAATCGGACAAATGCTGATGAAGCTGGAACGGCTGAGACGCTCTGATGCTCGGGTGGAGTCTTGGCTCACCGAGATAAAACAGGGTGCACCGTTCGCGGACCTGACCCCCTGTGTGGCCTGATTGGCTGCACAGTTTAGGGTCCTGACCCCGCCGTGA
>DBIS01000123.1:5450-30805 GCA_002296975.1 Deltaproteobacteria bacterium UBA796
TGACCCCGCCGTGAGCCCTATGCGCACCATGGTGGGCGCGGGAGCAAGGTCACTTTGGCCCGCAATTCTGGAGGAAGCTTGGCGTCTAGCGCGGCTTCAGCCTCTTCTTGGCGGTAACGGGCAGAAAGGTGAGTCAGTAAAATCGCTTTGTTTTGAAAGAGATCTGCCCGCTCCACCACCTCGTCGAGGTGAATATGACCGTTTGCTCTTGCGCTCTCTACACTCACCCGGTCATCCATGAAGGTGCACTCCATGATCAACAAATCGGCCTCACGGGCCCAGGCGCTGTGCTCGATAAAGTCGATGGTCGTGTCACCGGAAAACACCACAATTGGATGCTCCGTCACGACGTTGACCGCCTCTCCTCGGTCACGAGCAGCCACAATGGCCTCGCGCCCTGCACCCTCAAGATCAGGCCGAAGGCGCTTGCGCAACTCCATCAGGGCATAGCCCTGGCATGGAACCGGATGAAAAGCCTTGATGGGCCGCACCAACAAACGCCTGCCGATCGCATGACTCTCACCTGGACAAAGTCCCACCAACTCTACCGGCAACTCCGACCCGTCCAAGGCCCGAAAAGCATTGAGCAAATCATTCACCCCACCCACAGTCGACTTGGGCAAAACATAGGTCGGTGGCGACATCCCAAACAAGGACCGGGTCGCCACATGATGAGCGATTCCACCGATATGATCGATGTGGGTATGCGTGAACAACACCGTGTGATTTCTCACCGCGTCCCCATGCCCCCGACCAATATCAAAGGCAATCCGAAACCCAGGAAGCGCGATGCACGTTTCCAAGCCCGCCACGGAGACCGCGCGAACATCAATACCAGCAAGTTGAATGATGTCCGTCATTTACTTGACTCGATGGCCGCCCATCTCATTGTTGAAAATCCAAGCCACGACCTCACCAATCTCGAGAGTCGTCCCCGTATAGGTTTGAATGGTCGCTGCTGCCGACCCCGCAGCCTGTAAATCACGACGGGCTTCTACCATCGCTGAAAACCGAGCACGCCAACGTTTCATATTGGCCGGCCGGAGGTCTATCCAGCCCTTCTTTGCCCACTTGTCTACGTCAGACCGCTTGTTGATCTCAATTGTACTGGACCGACCCGCAACCTCTGGAACATTAATGCGCGGCCCACGAAGAATCGATTTTCCATCGGGCAACAACACTGGAATGCCAATACTCGGCGCGGTCTTGGACACACCCGATGCTCCCAAGACATCCTTCATCGCCTTGGCCATCCCAGCCAAACTCAACTTCTCGTCCAAAATAGATTTGAAATCACCAAAAGCACTCTTGAGCAGGTGAGCTTCAAAAAGCAGTTTGGACAACTCCGGTGGACCCAAACGCCCCAAGGCAACAGACGGAATACCGCTGCTCAACTCAGCTTCTGCGAGGTCATGCATGGCTGCATTTCGCAATAAACCAGCCTTATAGGAGGGATTCAAGACGCTCCCATCTAGAGCCGAGATGATGTCTTGGCCTGTGTTCGCACCCCGAATCTCGTGTACAACCACCTGAGCGATCTCCTCAGGCGTGATGTACTCCATCTGCCCAAGTGCTGTGATCGCCGCAAACTCGCCCGCAGTAAAGACGCCATTTTCGCCCGTATCGACGATGGCCACCTCAAGCTTTCCTTGTTTGGTGTAGCCCTCGATGGGCTCCGCCAAATCAAGCGCGCCTTGTGTCACACTGACTGTCTTCGGCTCGAAGAGATCGTCGTTTCCATGTTTGTCCCTCGCCGGCCGCACCTCCACCCCGCGGTAGCCGATCATCGCTGCCGGCTTGACCTCTTTGACGATGGGTGCGTTGGGTGTGCGAGCCAACAAAAAGAGCAAGCCAGTATGCCCAAAGGCCGCCTCATTTTTGGCCAACAACACCTTCGAGGGTTTGTCCTCGGAGTGGGTATAAGGAATGTTGAGCCCCATCCCGCCCGTGCCCGTGGTGCCAACTTTGATGTACACCTTGGTGGCAAACTCTGTGGTGGCCCGATGCAAAAAACGAACGTGTCGAATGATTTGCGGCGCTGATTGGCTCAACAACAAAGCCTCCACATCCTCGACACCTTTGTTGTCGATTCCCTTGTCCGATATCCACTCCCGAACCTTCGTCGCACCGTCAAAAACATCTTGGTAGCTCAAGCCGGTAGCCGTGTTGACACAATCCACGATCACATCCGGCCGATGACGCTTGATCATCTTGGCCAAATGGTTTTGCTTATACGCGCTCTCAAAATCATCGTAAAGCGCTGCGAGCAACCGTCGCCGAAGCAGCGGATCTTCCCGCAAATCCGCCCGAGACTTGGCAGCCAAGTCGCTGGGTACAAACAAATTTCCGCTCGCCGGAACAAAGGCGACCTGATTGCCAAATTCGGCCTCTAGCCTTTCCACCGCAGCCTCTGCCTCTTCTTCGTAAAGCGACGCAACAATAATGCGCGTTGGCGACAAGCGATGAACCAAATGACGGCAGACCTGCAGCCCCACAAGACCAGCGCCACCGAGAATCAAATAGTCCTTGTACATAAGCCCTCCGTCAAGGCCCATGGACTAACACCCTTGTACCGCCACCGGGGTCGCGATGATCACCGATTCACTGACACGCTTCTCCAAGGCGAGCCAAAGCGATGATGCGCTTGTCCAAGTCCGTACAGTCTGCGCTTAAAACCATGGTGTCGATGCCCAGACGTTCACCATAAGCCACCGCCAAACCTCGCCCACCGCTGACGGAACACCCAGCCAATACCTGCGCGAGTGGCCGCGATAATTTTCCCGCATCTAAGACTGAAAGCACAGGCCAAAACCACATACCCAAAGCAGCACAATCCGCGGCCAAAGCCGGTGCCACCCAAGTGCTAAGTTTGCGCACCCAGTCCACATGTAAAGCCGGCAAAACCCGGTCGCCGACCGCGAGCAAGTCCACCATCATCGGGTCGATTTCACCCGGAAACACATAGGGCAGACTCTGAAACGACAATATCCGCCGAGCCGCAGCCTCTCGCTCCAAGCTCACCGCCGCATGCAAGCGAGCCGCTGTAATCCACAAATGAGCATCCCCGCTCACCGCCGCTTGTGCTTCGAGTTCAGCCAATGCTGCGACACCCAAATCAGCCCCAGCAACGGCTATCCGTAACTTCTCTGCCAATGAGTCCGCCGCCTTTGGTGCAGGCTCAAGCCCCGCTAGCGCTCGGTCGATCGGGCCACAGATGCGCTCATCCAAACGGTCCGCCAGGCCCAAAACCCGAGCGATTAGCCGCAACTCCATATCTGTCGTTGGACATCCACCAGATCCAACCCACTCATCGATCAATGCACGCGACGCTCTCACACTCCACCTCGCCATGGCGCCCGAGTAGCGGCATCGAGGGCGCCAAAAACCGTTCGATAGTTCGCAAACTTCCCACCCGCGACCACCGCCTCATACAGCGCCTCACCCGCACGCCATCCACCCTGGGCTAACTCCGCCTCCACCCAAGCCCAACGCGCACTGGTCGGCCGAACTTCAGCCACCCCTTTTAAGCCCCGTGTCAGGTACTTGAGGCGGCGCTCTACCACCCGAATACCGGCATATTCTGCCGTATCAAGCGGGGTGTTTCGCTTGGGAACAAAGGGTGCAATGCCAAGAGAAACAGGGCAAATCGCGGCCAATTCGGTGGTAAATCGAATCAACTCGTCGATGTCTTCTTCTTGCTCTTCGGGCACGCCGACCATCATATAAACCTTCATCACCTTGTACTTATGCTCAGCAGCCAGCTTGGCACAATCGATCAAATGAGATTCTTTGGTGCCCTTGGCGATTATCTTGCGCAGCCGCTGAGAGGCCGCATCGGAAGCAACGGTGAGGGTTTTGTAGCCACCCTTACGAAGCAAGCGCGCGATGTCCGGCTTGCGCGCCACCCGATCTGCACGCAGAGAACTGATGCCCACACCCCGCCCACTGGCGATGATCTCCTCAAGCAAGCCCACCAACTGAGGATGATCTGAAATCGCAGCCCCAACCAAGCCAACCCGAGGCGCATGCTCAGGCACAAAGGACATGATTCGCTCTGGACTCACCAAGCGCATGCCGCCATTGGTAGAGCGACGCATCACGCAAAAGCTACAGGTCCGATGACAGCCCCGCTCGCCCTCGATCAAAAACATATCGGAGAGCTCTGCGTCGGGTGCCAATATCGGCGCGAAAGCAGGAAGCCTCTCATCTGAGGCCTTCGCCACCGCAGGCAGACATTGGCCATGAAGCTCGGGCGCATAGCCCCCTGCGAGGGCCGCGATCTCATCAAGCCAACCATCTGATCGGGTATGCAGGGCCGCCTCAAAAGCCGGAATCACCACATCTTCTGCCTCACCGAGCAGCATCGCGTCCACAAACGGAGCCGCTGGTAAAGGATTGGAGAAGGTGAGCGGCCCACCCAAGACAATGCGGGGATGCCGATGGTCTCGGTCCTTGCGCAAAGGCGGAATTCCCGCCAACTCCAGAGCACGAATCAAGCCAGCCAACTCCAACTCGTAAGCCAAACTCACGCCGATCACCGAAAAGTGCGCCAGAGGACGCTTTGTTTCGTAGGTGTACAGCGGCACCCGACTTTTGCGCCAAGCGTCGACATCATCGGGGAGAAAGGCGCGCTCGACCTGATAGCCCGCATCACGCAGAATTTTGATGATCCACTGAAAGCCGACCGAGCTCATCCCCGCTCGGTAGGGGCTTGGGTACAGCATGGCGATGGCCGCGCCACCTTGGGAAAATGCATTGCCCCGTTCTGCCGCCAATCGCTGACGAATCTGGGCAGCTTGATCGAATGATTTAGCCATCGCTTCAACTATCGCCTCTGAACCGGATTAGCGAGGCTTTGAGACCTTCTCAATCGATTTGCGTAAACTACCGAAGTCATGACACTGCTCAAAGCCTCAGCGATCGCCTTCGGGTGCGCACTGTATGTGTTCTCTGCAAATGCGGAGGCTCAGCCAACACCCAACACACTTGAGGCTCACACACAAGCCATCCCCGAGGGGCCACCCTCACTCGCCCGAGCCCTCGCCACCCAGTGGGCATCCGCTCAACGCTTGCCTCCCGCATCGTTCGATCGCACCACGGCCATCGATCAAAGCTATCTCGATGCCTGCGCGCTGATAAACCAACTCCTCAATGCCCGCGACCAAGCTGTTTTAGATGGCCAAGATACCGCCGCCGATGACATGTCTAGACAGCTTTCAATGTCGAGAACCATTCGCCGCGAGGCCCGCCAACTCGCCAGTGAAGCGGCCCTGGCCAAGATTCAAAACACTCAACTACAAAACATCCAAACGGAAATTTTAGCGATACCCCTAGATCTTCAGTTTTCATGGCGAAAAACCCAACACGCTTGGTTGAAAGCCCCAAAAGACGTCAATCAGATTCAAGCCCTCGGCGGCCTCTTTTTAGGCTTGATGGAGTTGGCCTTATTTTTATTCTTTTTCATCTGGGTTCACGGCCGAGCGCCCTACTGGGTTCGAAGACTGCTCGACGAACTCGAATCCGGAAAAGACGGCGGCACGTGGGATAGTGGGACACAATTTCCAGCCTGGATGGTCGCGGGTGACATCGGCACCCTGGCCGCACCCCTAGGGCGTGCCACCCAAAGCCTCATCAAGGTCCTCGGCGCCGCCATGGTCTTCCGATGGCTCGCTGAGCCCGCACCGCTTTTGGCATGGATCGCCCTCATCCCCGCATTGACCGCATCGGTACGCCTGGCTTGGTCCTTCACTGGACTTGCCTTGATCGGCCCCTCACAGACCCGTCCTGCCCTGTACGTCACCGACCCTAAAACCCGGCAAGCTGTGTTGTGGGTCATCAATGTTTTCGGCAATTTAATCGCCATCAACATCATCTCCGTACACTTATTAGAGTCTATTTTAGACGCCCATCACTCGAGCTTGATCGTCTCTAATTTCATCGGCGTTGTGAGCATCTTGGCCCTTGGCTTGGGCATGCATAAATGGGGCGACACCCTGCGCACACGAATCGCTGAGGGGGGTGCTGAGACAGCCATCGCCCGATGGATAGCCGGCATCAACCGACCCGCTTCATCATTGATGAACATCGCCCGGGCCGCGACCGCCATCGTGTTGCTGAGCGTCCGCCTTCTGATCGCTCTGCTCAATGGCTTGATCGAGAGTCGTGCCGGACTGTCTTGGTTGGGCGCAGCCTTGGCCCGCCGGCAACTCCGAGACAACCCCAAAGCACCCCGAGCGCCCTTGGGCATCGGGACGCGAAAGGCCATTGGCGCTGGGGCCTTACAATTTTTGAACCGGGATGAAACCATCGCGGAGATCGTCCAACTTCATGCCACTTGGACCACCGACCCCCGCCGCGGAATGGTCGCACTCACCGGAGATCGCGGGGCTGGAAAAACGGTACTCTTGGCGCAACTGGGTGAACACCTCGGCAATGCCACCACCCAAAGCACCGTGCCTGCAGGTCACACCACAAAAACCGCAGCCCTCAATTGGTTAATCCAAACAGCGAACATCACGGCCAGCCCAAACACCGAATCGGTCATCGAAGCCTTGCAGGTCAAACCGAGTCACGTGTTTTTGATCTCGGATTTGCACCGCCTGTTTTTGCGCACGGTCGGCCACTATCATGGCCTTGATGCAGTCCTGGATGTCATGCAAGCCACCGCCAAACGCCATTTTTGGGTGGCCTCTCTTCACGAGCCCGCCTGGACCTTTTTGGCCTCGATGGAGCAAGTCGGCAACGTGGGCGTATTTTCTCACAAAGTTCATCTCGGCCCAACTGGCCCTGCCGATATGTCCGCCTGGCTTCATGCTCGCACAAGAGCCGCCGGCTTTAAGGCCAGTTTTGAAGCCATGACTCAGCGCCAATCAACCGGCACCAATCGCGCCCGCCTGCTCGAACGCGCTGAACGTGCCTATTGGCGATTGATGGTAGAGGCCAGCCAAGGAAACCCCACGGTCGCAGCCAAGCTGTGGCTCGATGGGCTTCAACCTTGCGCCACTGAGGGCGTGCTCTTGGTCGGTGTTCCCCGGGCACACGACAGCACCGAACTCGAACAACTCACCGACGGCGAACTTTTCAGCCTCACCGCCATCACCTTGCACGAAGACATCTCCGTCCCTGAGCTCTCCATCGTGCTCAACATCCCTCAACCCCGTGTTCGTGCGGCCTGTCGCGGGCTTGAACAGCTCACTTTGATCACCGAAACCAACTCAGGCCGTTATAAAATTCGCCTCAACTGGCTGCCTGCTGTCGAGCGCCATCTCCGGCGTCGTAGCTTTCTACACAAGGGCTAAACCATGGACACCGCCCCCAATTTACTCGAATTTATCGTCTGGGACAGGCTGCCCTTTGCCTTGATCGTCATCTTGATAGCCCTCGTCACCGGCAGCATTGCTACACGGTCCCTTGGTGCTTTGGGTGAACGCATCAACCAACAGCGACTGCTGTTCAAGCAAATCAGCGCCATCATCCGGTTTTTAATCTTACTCGTCACAACAGTGTTGGTCGCGAGCGCTCTTTTCTCCTTCTCTTCAGAGGCCATGCTCGCCGTGAGCGGTACAGCGGCGGTCGCCATCGGCTTTGCTTTCAAAGACCTGCTCGCCTCTTTGATAGCCGGTATCATTCTGCTCTTTGACCGCCCATTCCAAGTCGGTGACCGCATTAAATTCGGAGATATCTACGGCGAGGTCATCGAAATCGGGCTGCGGGCCGTTCGGATACAGACCCTCGACGACAACCTGGTCTCCATTCCCAACCACAGATTTTTGAACGACCCAGTATCTTCGGCGAATGCAGGCTCATTGCACCAAATGTGCGTCTTTTCCTTTTGGATTGGCTGCAATGAAGACATCGCTGCGGCCAAGCGCATCGTCTACGAAGCCACCGCCTCAAGCCGCTATGTCTATATCGATCGCCCCATCACCATCAGCGTCCGAGAGGGCCCAGTCCCCAATGGCGCTGAGCGTTTTGCGCTCGATCTCACCGTCAAAGCCTATGTCTTCGATGGCCGCTACGAGACCCCATTTGGCACCGATGTCACCGAAAGGGTCAAGGCCGCCTTCGCAGACTCCGGCATCAAAACCGCTGGAGAGCTCGAATGGACCGCCGCACGCAGCGGCTGAGGGCTGAAAGGCCGACCAGGCTCATCAGCCATATGAAGTCTCAAATGTACGCATAAAGTCCACAAGCGCGCGCGCCGACTCAGGCTCGCATGCATTGTAAATACTCGCCCTCAGACCGCCAACCGAGCGGTGCCCCTTCAAACCCATCAGGTGTGCAGCCTCTGCCTCTGCCAAAAACTTGGCGTCGAGTTCGGCTGTGGGCGTGCGAAAGGTGATGTTCATTTTGGAGCGGTTTTCCTCGACTGCGTGTCCAGTCCAAAAGTCCGTGCGATCTATCTCCGCATACAGCGCCGCGGCCTTGGCCTCGTTTCGCTCAGTCATCGGCCCCATGCCACCCATGTCCTCTATCCAAGCCAAAACCCGCTCAAGCGCGTAGATGCCGAAGGTGTTTGGGGTATTAAATAGGCCCCGTTTGTCGACCTGCAGCTTGTAGTCCAACATAGAGGAAAGCCCGCCAGGGGACTTCGCCATGGCCCAAGGGCTCAAGATGATGGCCGTCACACCCGATGGGCCCAAGTTCTTCTGAGCGCCCGCATAAATCAAACCATGGGCCGCCACATCGACAACACGGCTGCAGATGTCCGAACTCATATCGGCGACGAGGGGGACATTCCCAGTCTCTGGGTGGGTTTGAAACTGAGTGCCATAAATGGTGTTGTTGGTGGTGTAGGCCAAATAGGCAGCCTTTGGATCGACCTCAATGTGGGTCGGTAGGCGATCAAACCGGGTGGACTCGCCATCCCAAACCGCACGACCAGCAGCCACCCGCTGAGCTTCCTTCAGGGCTTTTTGAGACCATGTCCCGGTCAGCACAAAGTCAGCGGACTCACCGGGCCCTATCAAATTCATCGCGGTCATCAAAAACTGCAGGCTGGCACCACCTTGTAAAAACAGCACCTTATAATCATCAGGAATGCCCATCACGCGACGAAGCCGCTCCTCAGCCGAGCGATGCACACGGTCAAAGGCCACCGACCGATGGGAGATTTCCATCAAGCCAAGCCCCGTGTTTTGAAAATTTGGCAACGCAGCGGCAAGCTGTGAGATCACGCTCACCGGCAGGACCGCTGGACCAGCAGAAAAATTATGGGCGCGACTCATGACCCCTCCATGGCGACCACATCGACCGCGAAAATGGCTTCATTGGCCTCTATCTCAGAAACCAGAGCCGCTGAGGGTGCCGAATCGACCTGAATATGTGCACAGGCTGCATGCGCGCCATCAAAAACGATGTTTTGCATCTCTTGAACGTTAATCTCACCCGTTCTGAGGGTGGTCAACACCCGGGCCAAAACCCCCACCTTGTCTTTGTGCCGCACAACCAACAAATGGGTGGCATGTCGCCCAGTGGCCAAGTTGACGCAGTTGGGTACAGCGCCTGAGTTTTTCCAAGCGCTCACAATCCGGACAACCTCGTCGCCCACAGCCTCTGATGCCTGCTCAGTGCTCGCGCCGATATGATGTGTTCCGTACACCCCGTCGAGTGCGGCCAAGGGTGTCGACCACGCTTCATCTTGGCCAGGCTCATTACAAAATACGTCTATCCCTGCCTTGATTCCCTTGGATTTAATGGCGTTCATCAAGGCCGCTTCATCCACAACCTCACCGCGAGATGTGTTGATAAAAATGGCGCCGGGCTTCATCGCGCCCAAAACATCATCGGAAATTAAGCCTCTTGTGTGGGCGTTAAGCGCCACGTGAACGCTCAACACATCCGCACGCTCAGCAACAGCCACAGCACTTTGAGCTTGCTCAATGCCGAGGTCTTTGGCCCGACTTGGGGTCAAGGAAATATCCCAGGCGACCACACCCATATCGAAGGCCTTGGCACGACGCGCGACCTCCGCACCGATATTGCCCATACCGATCAAGCCAAGCGTCCGCCCTTTGAGGCCACGTGTGCCTTTGGCGAAAACCTTTTTCTTCCATTCTCCGGCACGCAGGCTCGCGACATTATCAGCGATGCGCCGATCTGCGTTGAGCATATGACCAAAGGCCAACTCAGCGACCGCAGCTGCATTTTTACCCGGACAGTTCGCCACATACACACCCCGCGCGCTCGCGACGTCCACAGCGATGGTGTTGACCCCTGCCCCAGCACGAACCACCACACTCAGAGAGCGGGCCGCCTCAAGATGCTCGGGGTTGACCCTGGTTGAGCGAACCACCAAAACAGCGGGATCATGCTCGGCCAACGCTGCAACCAAACTCGGCCCTGACAGGCCTACATCCTGCGTTACCTGGCAACCGAGGGCCTCCAAAGCGGGGCGTACCACTGCGGCCATTTTATCTGCTATCAATACCTTCATGGTTCATCTCTCCTGACTCTTGGGTGGATTATCACCAAAGGGCGATCCGTCGGGGCTCGAACTCATGCATAATGCGGAGGTAGCTCTCGGCCATCTCAGGCCCCTAAATGAGGAGATGCTTTTTATGGCGCGCATTTTGGCGGTCGATGACGACCCACTGGTTCGTCGCTGCATCTCCCGCATCTTGGTCAACGCCGGTCATGAGGTCGTGCCTGCCGGGGATGGTGCCGACGCCCTACAACTCGCCTCCGATCGGGCCTTCGATGTGGCCTTGGTCGACTATCACCTCCCCTTTATCGACGGTCTGGAAGTGCTTCAACGCCTCCGCGAGGTTCAGCCTGGCTGTTTGCGAATCTTGGTGACAGGCGCTTTAGACCTGCCCATGATTATGGACGCCGTCAACCGTGGCGAGGTCATGCGGGTGGTGGAGAAACCCTTCGAGTCGGTAGGACTGATCAGCGCCGTCGAGGATGCGATGACCGCCCGACGACGAATGATGGAGGTCTACCAAGTCCAAGAACAAGCCGCCTCCGCCCATGAACGGACCATGCTCGAGGCATGCTTAGACGGTGGATATACCCGGCTGGCCCTACAGCCAATCGTGTCCGGAAAAGACTCCTCCATCCAAGCTTTTGAGTGCTTGCTTCGCTCGACTCACAGCGTTTTGGACGGGCCACTGTCCATCATTCGGGCAGCAGAACGACACGATATGCTGCCACAACTCGGGCGCGCGGTCAGCCTTCACGCCGCAGAGTGGATCCCAAAAATACCGCAGGGCATCAAGCTGTTCATGAACCTCCACCCCGATGAACTCGCCGACCCAGATGGCATGTGTGCCAGCTTGGAGCCCCTCAAGCCTTGGGCCAAGCGTGTGGTGTTGGAGATCACCGAGCGCAGCCGACTTCAAGGCATCGAGGCATGGGACGAGAGCGTCGAGCGGGTGACCGCGATGGGGTTTGCGATCGCGGTTGACGATTTGGGTGCCGGCTACAGTTCATTGAGCGTGCTCGCTGAGCTTCAGCCGAGCTTTATTAAAGTCGATATGTCGATCGTTCGCGGCATAGATTGCGACCCCAGAAAGCAACGTCTTGTGGACTTGCTCACCCGTTTCGCAGAGGCCACCGACGCCACCTTGATCGCAGAGGGCGTTGAGACTCAAGACGAGGCTTCAGCCCTGCGCGTATGCGGCGCCCACCTGCTCCAAGGGTACCTTTTTGGAAAGCCGTCCACCGAGCTTCCCGATTGCATCATCAAATCGAGCGCTTCGGCATAGGACACTGTTTTGGCACGCATCTTAGTGGTTGATGATGATCAGATAGTCCTCCGTTCCGTGGAGCGGGTCTTGTCCCGGGCTGGCCACGATGTCTCTGCGCAAAGCAGAGGTGAGGACTCTTTGGACTGCGCAAACTCTCAGCCCTTCGATGTGGCCATTGTCGACTACAAGCTTCCCCAAATGGACGGGCTTGAGGTACTCCAGCGGCTGCGAGATATTCAGCCTCGTTGTGTGCGGATGTTGATGACCGGTGAGCTGGTGCTGCCTTTGGTTGTGACCGCAGTGAATGTTGGAAAGGTCTCTCGGGTGATCGAAAAGCCCTTCGATGCCAACACTTTGGTTGAGACAGTAAATGAGGCACTCGCCAATTACCGGCGTCTGACCGCTATGCTTCAGAATCAACGGGGGGTGGGCTCTGCCCAGGAACGCAGACAAATCTCCGAAGTCATCAAGGGCAGCGGCCTGCGTTTGGCCATTCAACCCATCATACGTACATCGAGCAACACCCTTTTTGGCTATGAAGTGTTGCTGCGGTCCTCTCACCCAATCCTCGACGGCCCAGGCCCAGTCTTGGCTGCAGCAGAGCGGCATGGAATGCTGAGAGAGCTGGGCTCTGTGGTGGTCGCCCGCGCAGCTGAATGGCTGATGCGCCTTCCAGATTCTGCCCATATTTTCATGAACCTTCACCCCCAAGAGTTGGTGGACTCCGCCGCACTGTCCACCCGTATGGAGGTGCTCCAATTATGGTCGGACAGGGTGGTATTGGAAATCACCGAGCGCGCTGAATATAGCTCCAACTTCTCTTGGCAGACCGCCTTAGAGCGGGTCAAAGAGATGGGCTTTCAAATCGCCATCGACGATCTCGGCTCTGGGTACGCCGCCCTCAATATGCTCGCAGAGCTCCAGCCTCATTTTATGAAAGTGGACATGTCGATTGTCCGAAACGTCAACGCAGACAACCACAAACGCCGCTTGGTTGATTTATTATGCAACTTCGCATCGGCCACCGGGTCTGAGGTTGTCGCCGAAGGCGTCGAGACCGAAGAAGAAGCCCAAGCGCTCGCTGATGCTGGGGTCGACCTGATGCAAGGCTATTTGTTTGGCGAACCCCGACTGAATCTCATCCCCTAAACCCCCGGCTTCGGGGCGTACGGGATAATCGAGTTCGATGCTACAAGTCTTTGCCGGCTCCGCTGCCTACCCGAGTGATCTCCCTCGGCCTGTGCTCGCCATCGGAAACTTCGATGGCCTACACCTGGGGCACCGACACCTGATCGCCAAGCTCGTTGAGACGGCCAGAACCCTCAACGCACCCGCTGCGGTTTACACCTTTGACCCTCCACCACGGGTGGTGCTGTCCCCAGACGCTCACCCACCACGCATCCAGACTTGGCCCGATAAGGTTCGGATTTTGGGTGAGTTGGGCGTTGATATTATGGTGGTAGAGCGTTTCACCCGGGCTTTCGCCCTACATCCGCCCAGCTGGTTTATCGCCGAAGTATTGGGTTCGCGCATACAACCATTGGCCATGGTTTTGGGCTATGACACCCGCTTTGGTTGTCAGCGAAAAGGAAATATCAGCACCATAAGATCAGCCTTCCCAGACATGGAAATAACTGAAGTTAAAGCCCTGGAAATTAATGGTAAGCCTGTGAGTTCTAGTAAAATTCGCAGCCTAGTGGGCGATGGACATGTTGCCGATGCTGCCAAACTTTTGGGGTGTGCCCACCGAATCCGCGGGACGGTTGTTGCCGGTAAAGCACGCGGCCGCACCCTTGGTTTTCCGACCGCAAATCTACGGACCGACGCCTTGCTTATCCCCTCTCGTGGCGTGTATGCGGTGCGGGTACAGGTGGAACGCGGGCCATGGCATAATGGGGTCGCCAATCTCGGAACCCGTCCCACATTTGATGGCCATGGTTTTTTGATAGAGGTCCATCTGCTGGACTTTTCGGGTGATCTGTACGGCAATGAGCTTTGCGTGGAATTCATCGTACGACTGAGGGGCGAGCAGCAATTTGAAGGCGCTGAGGCGCTTCGCACACAGATTCAACTCGACATTGGTCTGGCACGCACGGCGTTAGCCGAATGAAGGCCATCCCGATCACCGGTCATACGCGGATTTTTGGGCTTATCGGCCATCCTGTTCGTCATTCGCTGTCCCCGGCGATGTACAACACTCTTTTTGCCCGTTTTGAGATCGATGCGGTTTATCTTGCCTTCGATGTCGACCCAAAAAATGCTCAAAAAGTAGCCGACTTAATCCGGGTCATGGGCCTCGATGGCGTCAACCTCACCGTGCCCTTCAAAGAGGCGGTGATGCCCCTGCTGAACACCACGACAACCGCCGCTGCAGAGGCCGGTGCCGTGAATGTGGTCATTCAGACCGATGGTGAGCTGGTGGGATTTAACACCGATGGCGAAGGCTTTATTCGGGCGCTCTCTGAGGAGGCCGGACCACAAATCGAGGGTATCCATGCGATCATCTTGGGTGCGGGTGGTGCGGCACGGGCGGTGGCCTCTGGGCTTTTGGACCGCAAAGCGGCCCGCATCAGCATTTTAAACCGCAGCCAGGCGCGGGCAAAACAGGCGGCGAGCGCGCTAAAGGCCAGCTTTCCCGATGGTCGGATCGATGTGGGGCCCTTGGATGCCAAGGCCTTCGGTCTCATCGCCGGGTCGGCAGCCTTGGTGGTCAACTGCACAGCCGGTCCCGCAGCCCCAACCATCGGGACCTTCGAGCCCAAACGACTTGGAGGACCACAAGCCACCTGGGTGGACGTCAACTACTGGATGGCGGTACCGCCGGCCCAAACACGCTGCGAAGATGCTGGTGTCCGCTTTTACGACGGCCTGGGCATGCTGGCCCACCAAGGAGCGTTGGCCTTTGAACTGTTTACGGGCCACCCCATCACCGGCGCCGAGTTGCTCACTTTTTTGAGGGGCCAAAAATGAAGCCCACGGTGCTTGTGGTCGAACCCAAGGTACACCGTCGGCTCCTGCTCCTAGACGGGCTTCGAGACGACTTTGAGGTGACGCCCCAGGTGAGCCTTGATGCTGCCTTGCGGCAAATTCGAATACTGAGACCTGCGGTAATTCTCATCGGTCTTGGGCGACGCTCTGGGCCGGGGCTAAGGCTGGTACGGCAAGTGAAAACCGACTCGGGCAATATGTCCCTTGTTGGGCTTATCGACTGGGGTGCTCGCCTAACAAAACCCCGTGGATACCTTGGTGATGGACACGCTGACGGTATTTTTCAGGGTACGCCCACTGCGGCCCAGGCTGTTGTGTTCGTCAATGCCCTCTCAGACAAGCCTTGCATGGGGTCAAACACCAAGCGCGTGTGGTCTGTTTTGGGTGCGATCGGCGACATGTTCAACGATTAGCATTGAGCGCCACGATGGGTTGGCGTTCACGGTCGTTGGAGGTGGCCGGACTGTTCGCTGCACGAGGGGCCCTTCGGCCTGAATATTGCCCACACATCATCGGTCCTGACCCCCTGACCTATTGCCCACCCTTGGTGATATGAAACTCCACCCGGCGGTTATTCGCTCGCCCTGACCGTGTTCGGTTGGTGTCAATCGGGGTATTTTCGCCCAAGCCCTTGGACTTCAGCCGCCCATCAGCAACACCTTGGCTGACCAAATACTCTCGCACGGCCAAAGCCCGACGCTCGCTCAAGCGTTGGTTGGCACTGGCTGAGCCCTGTGCGTCGGTATGGCCCTCTACCCGCACGTGAATCTCTGGATAATCCGCCAACACCGCGACCACTGCATTCAAGATGGTGTGACTCACAGTCTTGATGGTGGACCGGCCCGTAGCAAAGAGTACTTTTTCGCCGATCACGATTTGATCACGCGAGATCTCCACCCCACTTGGGCCTGAATCCGGGCAGCCATCGGTGTCCAAGTACCCATTCATGGTCTCTGGCTCATTCGGACATTTATCGTCTGTGTCCAAGATGCCATCTTCATCGTTATCCAAATCTGGACAACCATCTTCATCTTGAAAATCATCCCGATCTTCGGGCTCATCCGGGCACAGATCCTTGGCGTCTTCAATCAGGTCTTCATCCCGATCGAAGTCCGGACAACCATCTTCGTCGAGGTGACCATCAAAGTCCTCGGGCTCATCAGGGCACTTGTCTTCGTGATCCCAAATACCGTCGCCATCGCGGTCTTTCGGCCGACATGCATCCGCTTTGGTGATCGCCTGTCCAGCCGCCGCCCGCGCCGTGTTCATGTGCTCAGTGGCCCGCCGTACATCGCCTTGTTCAAACTCAACCGACAAAAAGTCAGCGTGTGAGGTCGCAAGCGCACTCTGCTTTGGCGCGCACTCAGATGCCCATTTATCCTTGTTCATCTCAGCCAATTGGGCCTTGAGTGCCACATGCTCAGCAGGCAGTTTCGCCGCCTGAAGACACCCACCAAGACCGAGTAAAAAGAACCAGCGCATCAGTCCCTCTCCCCAGGAATAGCAGTCCAGTGATCGGCGGGCGTTTCCGCTTCGTCTTGAAGTTGCTCGGTGCCCCATTTTTCTTCTTTCGGTGCCAAACGGGCCTGTTGCAAGGCTTGATCCGCCCACTGCCCGGCCTTTTTCATCATCGCTTCCGCCGCTTCATAGTCGGAATGCCCCCATTCATCGCGCGCTTTTTTGGTGTACTCGTGGGCCATGGTCCAGGCATACACCGCATGTAAATGAGCATCAGCAGCCTTCGCCGCGGCGAGCTTGCGCTCTACCCTTCCCAAGTCCACGGTGGACCGTGTGGCGGCATAGCAGCCCGTCAGCATCAATAAAGCAGCAATATTAAGAGTTCTGTTCATGGTGTGGCCATTGCCTAATCCGAATCGAATACAAACGCGGTCATAAGATCAACGCATGAGACACAGCCCAAGTCAAGGCGCAGCTTCAGCTTGGGGTGTTGGGGGCGGCGGAGGCGGCTGTGAACCTGGTAGCCCTTCACCCGGCATCGGTGGTTGCGAAGACACGATTTCTGGTATTTCAAGATCCGGATGAGCCGCCCTCCAAACCGACAAATCAAATACCGCCATCATCATTCGCCGTGCAGTTTGATCGAGGGGAACGCTCACATCCTTACCCGGCATCGGAATCCACGCGGGCGCCACATCCCGTGTGAGGTGGGTATCCTCGGCCACATCCAAGCCATGCTCATACAGCTCGACAGCCTCCAAACCCAGCCGTTCGCCTATCCGCCGCATGGCGTCACGATACAACACCCCACCTTCATGGGGGTCCAACAAATAGTAGCCACGCTCATGCACAATCAGCCAACGGTAGCCACCACCTTCCATCAAGGTCGCCACCTCCACATCGCTGACCTCGCCCAAAACTGCGCTGAGAGGGTCACGTGACAAAATCAGGAACGCGTCCTCGAGCGCACCATGCTCAACCTCGCCTTCAGCCAGCCATCGCATTCTATCCCCAGCAGGCCCACCACCCTCGGACCTAAATATCGGCGGAACAGCCGGGGCTCCCGCCCATGATCGATATAGTTTTTGGCCATGAAAAACTTGGTAAACACACATCAAATCTTGTTGCTGCTCCAACGGTAGCTCGATGATGCCTTCCTTTCCGTCGGGCTGAAGTGCAGTGTACCAATCGGGCACATCGAAAGGACTAACGACCCCCGGAATCCGCCACACCGGTGGTTTTTGAACACCCTCGGCCACAGGCCCGGTGTCGATATGCCAAAAAGGCTGCACCACCACGCTTAAGCCCACAATTGCCGTGGCCCAATACCGCCAACGTCCACGAATAGCATTGAGCCCCATTGCAACTAAAACCACCGAAGAGACCACCATCATCGCGCTCATTCGATAGGGGGCGAACATCCGAGACATGCCGGGGAGCCACTTGAACATCCAAGTCCACGGTAGCCGCACCACATACTCCCCGATTAAAATCACATCCGTGGAGTCCCGGTCTGCCCCCAGCTTCAAAAATGGCCCCATGGTGCCCAACCAAAAGACCACCCACACCAACAGCCACACCCGCGCACGCTTTAAAAACACTGCTGGCAAGACCCCAGCAAAAAACACCAAAGTCGGAAAGGACTTCATCCCATGAAAGGGGTTGATCACATGGTCTGCCGGCCAAGAACTGACGATGACCCGCCGCAAGGAACTGAGCACATTTTCTTCATAGGTCGTCGGCCTTAATGGGGCCGAAATCACGGTATCGTATGCTGGAAAATCCAGGAAAAAGCTGAGCTCTGGCAAACTTACCATCGACCCCTTCATGGGGTCTCCCGCCGCAAAGTACGGGAGTAAAAACAAGATCAGGCCAAAGACAGCCACTGTGGCCGCCACACTCATCCAACCCAGGGCCCGACCGAAAGAGGGGCGCTGAGTCACCCACCAATGTCCGATCCAAATCACGGCAAAAATGACCGCAAACAGCCCATAAAACCAATAAAAAGCACTCACCAAGGTAAAGACCACGCCCACCCAAAAACCATCAATTAGCCGCGTTGATCGGGTCGCACGGGTGAGGGTGATTGGAAACAGCAACAGCCACCACAACAAGACCTGCCGAAGGCCGGTACCGTTGATGTCCACGATGACCAACGGGTTGACCACCGCCACACAAGCCGCGGCAAAGGCCACACTCCGAGAGGGGGTAAAGCCTCGAGCCAGCCAAAATCCACACAAACCATTGCCGATCAGAATGATCAACACCTTCAGGTTGTGATGCCAAGGAAACCCGAGCCACTGGTCCAAAGGATAGCTCAAGGTCAAAATATCGAGCACATTCCCCGTCTCGGGATACCGACCCAAGCTGACCAAGTGGCGTAATTTTTCAAAAGCACCAAGCTCGCTCACCACCAAGGCTTCTATCTCTTGAAAGTGCCACCAAATGCGCCACAGCCAGCCGCCAAACTCACCGCCCCCAACCACCTGCCGATCGAGCTGAACCACCATCGGCCAGGTAAGCGCGGCGGCTATCCCCCCGAACAAGCACACCAAGACCAGCAACTCGATCGCCCGATTTAGTCCCCGGCTCATAAGGTGTACACCTGTAAACCGTCGACGGCATAGCGACGGGGCGCACCGAATAAGCCGGTCAGCAAGGCCTCAACTTGGACGCGCTTAAATTCTGGATACAGCCGCTCATGGAGAACGATGTAACGATAGCCCTGAGCCGCCAAGGCCATCGAGCCCACCACCATGTCCAATTCAGGCAAGCCTGGGCTCAAGGACAATGAGCGATGGGCCTCCAAGCGAATCAAGGTCGCTGTAAGCCGGTTTTTAAGGAGTTCTTCAGGCATTGGATCGTTCAGGCCCCAAGGCACAGGGCGGAGGTGAACGCTTTGATACCAAACATATACCGCCCGCTCGAGGTTGGGCACAGTCAAGGGCAGGTCCAGCACAGCGCCGGGCGATGGGTCTGCCGCCATCTCACCATAAGCCAAGGGGACCGTCGCATCTGATGTGGGCACAGGCAGGGTGGCTGGCGAGGCGAGGTGAAACTCCATCAAAGACAAAGCCGCCAAGGCGAAAACCAAGGACAAACGCGTCCGAACAGAGGCATGCCGGGTCATATGACGCAAACCCGAAGCCCCAATCAAAGCGACCGCCAAAGACACCCCCACCACAAAACGAAAGGGGTGCGAGATGCGAGAAAACAATGGAAAGGCATCAAAGAGAGGCAAAAAAGGCAACGGTATTCGGCGGCCATCAAACTCAACCATGCCGCCAAACATATTCAAATATGGGCCGAGAGAGAAAATAAAGAAGAAGAGTCCCAGCCAAATCCATGGGCCGAACTGACGATGACGCCGGGTGGCGACCAGCGCATATCCACCCAAAGCCAAACCCACCCAACCCAGGTAAATCACGATCACCAACTCTTCGCCATAAAGGGCCAAAAGGTCTGGACTGGGGAGCTTTGTGGGCTCAAAAAAGGCCACTAAATCAGTGATATTATGGTAGAGCAAACTGGCCTGAACAAAAGCGGGATCACGACTAACGAGGGCATCTGGCGCATCGAGTGAGGCCCGAAATAAGACCAGCAGAGGACCCACCAAAATCAACCCTGTGATGCCCGCACCACTCAAACGAATCAAGCTCCGAACCCACGGCTGTACCCACGGTTGTCGGGCCGCCCGCCATCCCAAAATTACCGCAGTCGCGATGACGGCAAACAGGCCATAATACCAACTCGTCAGCATGGTAATGGCCATCGCCAAACCCAAACCCAAGGCCCGGCGCCATGTGGGGCGATCCAAAAAGTGAACCAAAGCCCACATGGCTATCGGTAGCCATCCCGCACACACCGTCTCGGAGATCCCATTGTAGGCCTGACCAAGCAAGTGCGGTGATGCCCCATAAATCACCATCGCGATGCCACTCGATATCGGGTCGCCCGTAAGCCGAAAGGCCAACAACCAAGCACCCCAAGCCGACAAGGCAAAGCCGAACATCATCACCAAATTATAGGCCACCGCAGGGCCCATCAACCATTGGATCGGCGCAGAAATCAAAGCTTGAACAGTGTCAATAAAGTAGAGCGTACCCCCTTGAGGGTATGACAAAAGCGGCGTCCAGGCTGGCCACTCACCCTGGGATAACGCCTCTGCGACCCACCAATAGCCCCAGACATGGTTCCAATTGTCATTACCAGGATGCCCAAGCAACAAGGTGTCTGGATACAGGACGACCGGCCAAGTCAGCAACACACTCAATAGCAGCGCAGCCATGGCAGCGATGACGGCAGGCGGGGTGGTGCTGGTCTGTAATTTCGGCATTGTGGCCCGGGCATCTTACAGTAGGTCCAGTATGGGCACCACTCACAACACGGCTATCACCTCATTAATGCTTTCGCTTTGCTTTGTGTTCTTCGGGTTGGGCTGTGAGAAAAACCCCCGACTCTTGCCAACACAAACCGCGATCGACAATCTCGACCGCAACGCTCAGCCGCCACTGTATCAACTCCTCTACGACATTCCGGCACTGCCAGCCTTCGGCCCAAAAGCGCAGCGCGTCCGCATATTGATCTGGTTGCGCCACCTTAATTTGAGCCTAAGTCAACTCGATCGCCTGGATGCACTCAGGGCCTTGGCGGACAACCGCCGCCAGCGCATCTCCAAGGCCGAGGCCGAGGCGAGCAACCGATGGCTAGGTGACGAGGCAGGGATTTACGCTGAAATTTGGACCCACCTAAAAGATGGAAAAGCCATCGATGCTCCTGAGATGACCACCTTCACCCATGCGCTCAAAGAGATGCGTACCGGTGGTGAACGAGAACGAGAGTTGCTGAAGTTACGCTTACAAGGCATCCGGGCGGTTTTTGAGGCACAACGAGACTTTTTGGCAACCTTGAGCCCCACCCAAGAGGCGCTCTTGGCCGATGCAGTCTTCTTTTTGAGAAATCGCCTCGACCCCATCGGAAACCCTGGGGACTTTCGGGCCCTGGTGGGCACAATCTACGACCCTGGCCAATACTCCGTGCTCACCCGCGGCTCATCGGACTGGGCAACAGCACCTCTGAATATCGGTGGATTGTGGTCCGATGCACCCCAACTCGAAGGTGGGGCTTTGCACGAAGCTCGCCGAGAAGTTTTGCTGTATTTGATTCTCCTCGAGGCTGCCCTCGCTGAAGCCATACAGGCGGCCAAAGCCCTCAATGTCGCCGCGGTGACGCCCTAAGGTGATCCGCCACCCCTTCAGCGATGCCCAAAAACCTTGGCGCCGGCCCCCCTTCTTTCAATACTTGCGCGATGTTGAGCCCGATGGCAAAACCACCGCGAAGCCCACCTAAAACACCGCCACCAAGCCATCGCAAATGCCCGGCCATGCCCGCACGCTGGGCTTGCCTGGTTCGGCGACCGACCGTACCCCCGGCTGCGTGATCGCAATGGGCTTTGTCGATGACCCTCACGGCCAAGCCGCGTTGAGATAAACGCTCGCACAGCTCGATGTCCTCAAAACCATGTACAAAACCTGAATCAAAACGCTCAGCGCAACGCAACATGATGGCCGCCCCACTCAAGGCCTCAACCGCACCCGATTTACGAGCCAAATGAATCCGGCCACTCCGATGTACACGAATGCCAAACACCGGACCTTCAGGCTCGTGCAGCACCGGTGCAATCGCCCCATCGCCGGCCGAGAAAGCTTGATGAAGCACATCTAAAGCCCCTGGCCGCATGGCCGCGTCATCGTTGAGCACCAAGGCAAGCTCACAACCCAAATCTTCCAAATATGCGAGCCCTGTATTGGCCGCAGAGGCGAAGCCCACCGCTCCTTGGGTGCGAACACGCTCCACCCCTTGGATCGCCACCCCACCATCGGTCGAGTCGTCGACCACAACAATCAGCGAACCCCTGACCGAGGATACCGACGCCAACAAAGACGCTGTTTGCCTAAAGCAGGGGATGACTACACCGAGCTTCATTCGCCAAAATCCAAACCAAGGCCGCTGGACTTCCCTTCTACCGTCAACACAATCCCAATATCGTCAGGCACATTGTCCATATGGACCGGGTTTCGAGAATACCAGCCTGAGGGCTCGCCTTTATCAGGACGCTTGTTGCTGTTCGCGTCCTGATAAGCACCGATCCACACCCGATCCGCAGACACAGGAACAGACAATTCAAAGGCGCCGGGGGCGGGCATATCGTGCACCCCCACCACTTTTGGCCGGGGCCCGGCCACATTTCGTTGGTCGCCATCAAAAAGGTCGATGCGGATTTTTCCCGATATGCCCTCACCGGTGACATGCCCTCGTAAAATCACCTGAGGCCCCGTCTCTACTTGACCCGCTTCTTTACCTTTGTGCTCGGCCCCCCCTGGAGAACCTGGTGGTGCAGGCTTGGGGGCGTCGGGAATCCCAGGCTCTGGCTCCACCGCTACACCCTCTGCACCTGGTGGTGGCTTGGGGCGGTCAACAGCACCTGGGGCCGCGGGCTCTGGCTCCTCTGGAATGCCGGGTGTGGGCTCCTCTGGCACGGCAGCCGTCGGCTCTTCTGGCACGGCAGCCGTGGGCTCCTCCGCCTCTCCGGTCACCTGTGGCTGCCCAGGCAGTGGCTCATCTGGAGTGCCCGGTGTGGGCTGTCCCTCCTGTACAAGCGTTGGCGTGGGCTCCACCATGGCCTCTGCCGCGGTTAAAATAGGGTCTTCGCCGCAGCCGAATCCACACAAACTCAGTGTAAACAGCACAATTAAAGCGGTCTGCGTTAGTGGACAGTGACTCATTTGTCTTTCATCGTATCCAATATGTCTATGATCATTTCTGCCATTCTCCGTCCAGCCATCCTGAATATGGTGGCCAAGGTCTATGTGCCCGTCTTGTTTCCCCTGACTTTTTTAATCGCCTTGGTGGCGCTCAAGCTCGATATCGTCTTGGGATTTGGCGCGGGGTTTCTACCTACCCCCCATAATTATGCCCTCGGGCTTTTTAGTTTAGTGGTCGGGACCGTCCTGTGGTTGTGGACCTATGAGCAGTTGACCCGGCTCGGAGAAGGCTCTCCATCTCCCACCGCCGGGCGAACCACCCGATTGGCGACCAGCGGAATTTACGCCTACAGCCGAAACCCCAGCATCGCGGGTAAGCTCTTGGGCGTACTCGCAGTCGGTTTTGTCTTGAATTCCATCTCTTTTTGCTTCATTCTAATACCACTTCTCCTGATGGGGTCTTTGATCGAGAAGGTGGTTCGTCAAGAGCCTCAACTCGTCGAAGTTTTTGGTGCTGAGTACGAGCAGTACAGAGCTCAAGTTCCTCTTTTCATTCCATGGGGTCTGCTGACGCCATGGCGTCACAAATCTTCCTGAGGTCAATCATGTCTGGCATCACACTTATTAATCCCCCAGAAAAACTCCGTGTCTGGGCGGGGATTCCCAAGGCCCACGCCCATGGTGTGTACTGCTTTCCACCACTGGGCTTGATGCATATTCAAGCCGCTATCGAGAAACGCAGCCACTATATCGCCGAGATTTGTGACCCTGTGGTCGACGATCTGGACTACCCAGACTTTGAGCAGATGCTCAAGCGCTATCCCCTGGACCTGGTCGGCATCTCCACCTACACCCACTCGCTGCCCGATGTGCAGATGACCATCGACTTGGTCCGCAAAATCCATCCATCGGCCAAGATTTACCTGGGTGGGCCCCACTGCGCGATGTTCCCGGACTATGCCATCCAACTCAAAGGCATCGACGGCATGGTGACCGGCGATGGAGAGGACCCATTTTTGGCGCTCATCAAGGCCCACGATGAGGGTCGTGACCTCACGGGTATCTCTGGGCTGTGGTGGATTTCAAGCGATGGTGAGGTGATCAAAAACGCCGAGATGCCATCCACCAAAGACCTCACGCGCTACCCTTGGCCCGACCGGAGCCGTTCTCGCTTTAAGGACTATTACCTGCCGGGCACCAAACAACCTTTGGTCACAACAGCCATCACCAGCCGAGGCTGCCCCCACTCTTGCCCATTTTGCCTGACCTACAAAAAACAGTACCGAATTCGGGACATCGACCACATCTTGGACGAGATGGAGCACTGCCTAAGCTTGGGGATCACCGAAACCCACTTTATCGACGACCTGTTCACCCCCAACTCCCAATGGGTGCTCAAGTTCTGTGACGGCATTGAGCGTCGTGGTCTGAAATTTAGCTGGGGCTACAAAACAACCATCGCTGGAACCACCCGTGAGCAAATTCGACGGTGTCGGGAAACCGGTTGCACTAAAATTCATTTTGGTGTCGAGTCGGCCAATAACGAGGGTCTGGACGCCTGGGGTAAACATTGTGACACCGACGATGTTCACCGTGTCTTCAAGTGGTGCCGCGAAGAAGGTGTACGCTCGGTCGCATACATCATGTTGGCAGGGCCTCACGAGCGCACGATGAGCGATGCGGTGAGCAACCTCGACGAAATGTTCAAGCTCGACGCCGACTTCGCAGTGTTCGCAGTGTTCAGCCCATACCCGGGCACCGACACCTTTGCTGAAGGCGCAAAATTGGGCCTGTATGCTGCCGACTGCTGGGACCGACTGATGAAGGACCCGTTGTGTGGGGTCGAGGTTCCTGTGTGCTGGGAAGAGCACCTGACCAAAGCTGAGATTCTTGAGTTGCTCAAAATCGCCCACCGGCGCTTTTATATGCGACCCAAGTTCCTGGCCCGACAAATTTTAGGTTTGTCAACGGCCTCTGAACTGAAGCGTCTGGCTTCTGGAGCAATGTCATTGCTCAAGCTTGAGCTTTTGGATGCCAAGAGCCGAACCGCACCCGTCTAATGCTCCGCGGTGTCATCTGGCTTTCGATGGCTTGCATGGGTCATTCGGCTTTGGCTGAATCCCCCCCCGTGGTCAGCACTTGGGAGATACGCATGCGCCGGGTTGAAGGGGCCGCCGCGGACATTCGGCGAGCCGCTGAAGATGTGGAAGAAACACTAAAATTAATCAGTGATTCCAATAGCTTATCTAAGCTTTCCACATTGAAGACACAGCTTCAACGATTGGAAGTGTTGGTCACCTCTGGAAGGCTCGCCGTCGCGGTCGCAAATGAAGAATCTCAGCGTAATTGAGCAGATAGCGCTGGCTTCACTTTACTTCTTGGACTACTCTTGCTATGTCAATAGCAGTACTTGACTCCACGTGAGCTCGGGTCGCTCCCCGCTGTGTCCCTCCCC
>DBIS01000126.1 GCA_002296975.1 Deltaproteobacteria bacterium UBA796
GTGCCCGGTCCATTTTTGGTGTTTGCAACCCAAAATCCTATCGAGCAAGAGGGCACATATCCCCTGCCTGAGGCGCAGTTAGACCGCTTTATGTTCTCGATTCACGTGGACTACCCATCTGAAGAGGAAGAGGTGGCCATCGTAAAGCGAACCAGCGGCGGTGTTCAAGCGCCTGTGAAGCCGGTGCTTAGCCGCGAAAAGCTCGCGGCCCTTGTTGACTTGGTTCGCCGCTTGCCCACCAGTGGCGATGTCCATCGCTACGCCGTGCGTTTGGCTCGGGCCACCCGGCCAGGTGGGTCGTCAGTCCAGATGGTGAACGAGATGGTGTCCTGGGGTGCCGGTCCACGGGCCAGTCAGTATTTGGCCTTGGGTGCTAAGGTTCGGGCCGCGCTTCACGGCCACGAGGTGCCCAGCATTGAAGATGTTCGAGCGGTGGCTCACCCGGTCCTAGATCATCGGGTGGTGCTCAATTTTGCGGCGACGGCCTCTGGCGCCAGTGCAGCAGCGGTGGTTGACGCGGTATTGGCTGAGGTCCCCACATCGTGAGTGGCCAGCCGTGGGACACGGCGCTTCTTTCCCGCATCGCCCAGGTTCATCTGCGCGCCCGTCGGGCGGTGACCGGCTGGACGCAGGGCAAGCATTTGAGCCACCGTGCAACCACCAATATCGAATTCGTGGATTATAAAGAATACGCACCGGGCGACCCCATCTCTGCCGTGGATTGGCGGGTGGCCGGCCGCACGGATCGCCTGGTCGTTCGTCGGCATCTCGCCGAGACCGATGTGCCGGTTACCCTGGTCGTGGATGCCAGCGCAGATGTGGGCACCGGCACACCGGATTTGGACACATCCAAGCTCGGGGCGATGATTGTGATGGCGGCCACTTTGGCGATGGTCATCGACCGCGGAGGCGACCCAGTCGGCCTCGAAATCCTCGGTGGTATCGGTCACAGCCATCCATCGTTTCCGCCCCGTCGCGGGGGTTTGCCGGGGATTATCAAGGCGCTGTCAACTGTGCGGGCCGAAGGGAAGGCCAACCTTGGAGATGCTTTTAGGCGTTTGGCCGGGCGGGTTCCCCGTCGAAGTGTCGTGATTGTATTGAGTGATTTAATGGAGGAGCCGGGCGCTTGGGGCCCCGCGTTGGCGGCGCTCGGTGGCCGGGGTGTGGATCTGCGGGTCTTGCACATCCACGATCCACAAGAATGGGCCTTGGATTTTGAACAGGCCATGGTCTTGTTTTCACCTGAGGGGGGCGAGGCTTTAAGCATCGATCCCGCTGTGGTGTCCGAGCAACTCCCCGAGGTGCTCGAGGGATATTTGGCCGAAGTCAGCAGCGCCCTTGCCGGCGCTCGGGCCCTGTATCGGCCGATGGCGTCGACAGCAGCCCTCGATACCATGCTCAACAGTGTGTTGGGGGGCCGCTTATGAGCTTTGCTCTCGCTAGCCCTTTAGCCCTTGGCCTCGCAATTTTGGTGGCCGGTCCGATTTTAGCGCACCTGATTCGTCGCACCCCCTCACGGCGTCATGCTTTTGGCGCGATGCTCCTGTTGCGCCGCCTTCCCAAACGTGCCCGGAGAAGGCGAAGGTTGTCTGACAAAGTGCTTTTCGCCTTGCGCGCCTTGACGGTTTTGGCGGTGGTCGGCGCCATCGCTGGACCGACCTTGGAGTGGCCGGGAGCGGTGGTTGAGCTTGGCGGGAGCGGTGCTGTGGTCCTGGTGGTTGATGACAGCTTATCGATGGCGCTTCAGGATGACGCCGGTGGGACGTTGCTGTCTCGGGCCCGAGCTGAGGCGGTTGCTTTGGTGCGGGGGCTTCCCGAAAACACCTTGGTCGCTGCCGTTCGCCTTGGGGGCACAGCAGCACGAATCACCCCGGCATTGTCCCTCGACCATGCGTTGGTGATCGCGGCGCTTCAAAACATTGAACAATCCTCACTGGGCACAGATTTGGTTGGCGGTATCCGTATTGGGCGGCAGCTTCTTGCTGGTGAGGGTGGCGAGTTGGTGGTGTTCAGCGACGAGGCCGGTGAGGGTATCATCGAGGCAGCGACCTCCGAAATCGCTTTACTGACCGCTCAAGGTGGCGGCTTGGTTCCCCGGCCCATCCACGCAAAACACCCCCTCAATGTCGCGGTTATCGGCGCCAGCTATGGCAGTGGCCCCGAGGGTGGGTCGGTGGAAGTGAGCGTCCACAATTATGGTGATGAGCCAGTAGAAGTACCGGTCGGCCTTTCATTGCCAGACGGCACTGAGATATCTGGATTTATCGCCCTGGCGCCGAATGAAACCGTCGAAAAGCTCTTCACCATTCCACGGGTCGCCATGGGTGGGGTAGGCTCGGTTAAAATTGACGACGGGCACCTGCCTCAAGACGATGTGGGCAGCTTTCATTTGCCCACAGTTGGCGCGAGTCGGGTGCTGGTGATCGATGGCGATCCTGGCCTCACCCCCACCGCTTCGGAGGTCTATTACTTGGAGCGGGCCTTGGCTCCGTGGGGACGAAGTGTCAGCCTGGATGGGGGCGTGTTGCCAGACATCACCTCGCCCTCGGGCGTGGAGGCTTTGGACCCTGAGGTGCATCGCTTGGTATTTATGGCCAATGTCGCAGACCCCGGCCCGTGGGCAAACCGCCTCATTAGCTTTGTGAATCAGGGTGGGAACTTGGTTTTGTCCATGGGTGATAATGTTAGCGTGGAGCGCACCAATGCTGTGCTCGCAAAGCTTTTGCCAGCCCGCTTGCGGCGCCCCCGTTCCTTGGGCGGTTCCGAAAATGATGGTGAAGCAGCGGCGCTTCCAGATGTCTCCCATCCGCTTTTTTCTCCTTTTGCTCGTGGTGGCTTGGCGGGATTTTCGCGCCTGCGTTTTGCCCGCTTGATGACCCTCGAGCCCTTCCAAGAAAGCGCGGATGTGGACATTTTGATGAAAACCCAAGGTGGTCTACCGTTGCTGGTTGAGCGCAAGGTGGGGGCCGGACGGGTGCTGCTGTTCACATCGACCCTGGATGTCGATTGGGGCACGCTGCCCTTGGCTGCGGTCTATATGCCCCTGATTCAGTCTATGGCGGCCCAACTGGGTGTGGTTGGCGGCGGCGGTGCCAGACGCTTGGAGGGCCGGGTGGGCGAGGTTGTTGCCCTGACAATCAAAGCGATATCTGAGACCTTGGTGGTCACGGGCCCACAAGGTGTTGTGGACAGTACAGTCGATGGCGGTATTTTTCGCTTTGTTCCGACCCATGCAGGCGTTCACCATATTGCGAGCGAAGGCCTGCCTGTGGTGGCTCAAGTCGCGGTGAGCATTAACCCTCAAGAGAGCGATGTCCGGCGCTATACATCCTTGGCCGTCACCGCCGCAGATGTTGACCCGGAGCGTTTCATGGTTCGTGTGGCCCTCGACCGCTATGGCTTTTGGCTCGCACTGATTTTGGGTCTGGGCGCCACGGTGTTGTCCCGTCAACGAGGCATGATTGAGGAGGTGGCCGATGTCGCTTGAGTTGACCCGTAGGCGTTTGCTCGCCGGCATGGGTGCCACCTTGTGTAGCCCAAGGTCTGCCCTGGCTTTGGGTGCTGCAAGTCATTTTCATATCGCACAAATCGACCTGGGAAATTCCTCGATAAAGCGGCCCACGGCATGGTCGCGGCTGATTCACGAAATCATCCAAGCCACCAGTATCGAGGCCGAGCCAACCCCCGTGCTGGTCGACCCGAAAGACCCTGCCTTATTTGAGCACCCCTTCGCCGTGCTGGTCGGAAACCGCAAGCTGCCCAAGCTTGAGGATGCCGTGATTCACCAGCTTCGCCGGTATCTTTCCTATGGAGGGTTTTTGCTGATCGACGATGCGAGCGGGACGGGCACCGGTGCTTTTGCCGATTCTGCTCGGGCCTTGGTTCGGGAGATTTTTCCGACACGACCGCTATCGCCCCTCGCTGACGACCATGCGGTGTACAGAAGCTTCTTTTTGATCGATGAGCCCCTGGGTCGCACCCGGGGGAGCGGCCTGTTGGAGGGCGCGACCCTCGGCCCCACCACGCCCATTATTTTTTGCCCCTGTGATGTGTCGGGGGCTTTGGCCCGCGGGCCCGATGGCCGAAATTTGAGTGCCTTGGCTGGGGGTGAGGCGCAGCGTCGAGAGGCGATAAAGCTGGGCATTAATTTGGCGATGTATGCGCTGACCTCCAACTACAAGCACGATATCGCGCACGTGGTCGAGCTCATGCGAGAAGGACGGCTAGAGTGATGGCTTGGCTTTTTGGTGGACCGCTCGCCAGCACAGGGGAGCTTGTGTGGGGTACACAGCCGTGGCTTATCGGGGTGGCTGCGGTGATCAGTGCTGTGGCTGTCGCTGTGGCCCTTAAACGGCCAGGAGCCGGGCGTGGTATCGAGGCGATAGGCCTTTTGGGTGCGGCAGTGGTCCTTTTGTGGGCCCTTGGCGATCCCTTTTGGTTTGAGGCCAGTGGTCGGACCGAGCCCGGGCGAACAGTGGTCATTATCGATGGTAGTCGGTCGATGGGCGTGGATGAAGCCGGTCAGCCGCGGGGTGAAAAGGCGTTGGCGATCCTCGGTGAATTTGGGCGAGAAGTGGACGTCTTCACCTTTGGCGACGGGCTCCAGGCTGGGCCACCGACGGACTGGTCTGAGGCCAACACCAATATTGGGGGGGCCTTGGCTGCGGTGGCCGACCGCTATTTGGGCCAATCTCTCGCATCTGTGATTTTGATGAGCGATGGGGTGGATCGTGGCGGATTGCGTGCTGCCTTGGCTGCCGGGGGCGACGCGAAGCTCATCGGCGTGCCGGAACTTCCGGGGCCGCTGACGGTCATCCAGGTGGGTGATGCGGTTGTCGGTGTCGATTTGGCGGTGACCGATGTGTCGACCGGCGGCTTTGCATTTCTGCGCACCCCCTTCTTTATCGATGCCTCTGTGTCGGGGCCGGCGAATACCGCTGTCGATGTGACCTTGCGCCGAGAGGGGCGGCTGTTGAAGACCCGCAAAGTACAGCTCGACGATGAGGGAAAAGGCTCGCTCCGCTTTGAGGTGGTCCCCAGCGCAGTCGGACGTTTTGTATGGGAGGTGTCGGTCCCAGGCCATGCTTTGGACGCAGTGCCCGGCAACAACACTTTTGCGGTGGTGGTGCGTGTGGTTCGCGACCGCACCCGCGTTTTACAGGTTTGCGGCTCGCCGAGTACAGATCAAAAGTTCTTGCGCCTCTTTCTAAAAGAAGACCCATCCATCGATTTGGTGAGTTTTTTCATTTTGAGGACCCACCAGGATTTTGCATCTGGTTGGTACCCAGACGAACTGTCGCTGATCGCCTTTCCGTACGAGCGTTTGTTTACCGAGCAACTCGAGACTTTCGATGTGGTGATTTTCCAAAACTTCGACTTCAAGCCCTATTTCGACCGAGATCCCTTGGGCCTGCTCGATAATATTGCGCGCTTTGTTCGGGCTGGCGGCGCTTTTGTGATGATTGGAGGGGATCGCAGCTTTGACTTGGGTGCTTATGCTGACACCCCGATTTCAGAAATCTTACCCGTCAAACTCGGTGTTGAAGCGCCGAGTACGGACGAGGGACGTTTTCGGCCCGTTTTACCAGAGCGAGGACGGCGTCATCCGGTGACCCGCATTGCAGGAAACGGGGCGGAGAGCGCGCAGGCCTGGTCCCGTTTGGTGGAGCTCGATGGGCTCAACCGTAACCGTGGCTTGGTGAAGGGTGCCGCGGCCTTGCTTGAACATCCCAGACTAAAAGTGGCTGGTGCGCCAATGCCGGTGTTGGCCGTCGGGGAGGTCGGTCGTGGTCGGACCATGGCCTTCATGAGCGACGCGTCTTGGCGCTGGTCCTTTTCGGAGGCGGCGAAGGGTCATGGAAATCAGGCTTATTTACGCTTTTGGCGAGGGGCTTTGCGTTGGCTGGTCGCAGACCCCGATGACCGACGCGTGGTGGTGGCGCCATCCTCAGATAATGTCCTTTTGGGAGAAGAGATTCGAATCACCACCACCCTTCGAGATGCAGGTTTCAACCCGATCGACGGCGGGCGGGTGATGGGCACAGTCACCGGTCCAGATGGTGTGCAAATGCCGATCGAGGCGACCACGGATGCCGCTGGCTTGGCGGTGGTGATGGTGCGGCCCACGATCAGTGGGGCACATCGCGTGCGAATGCGCTCCGAGGGGCGGGGCACAGCCGAAACGGTTTTTAGTGTGATCACACGTGACCCAGAGTTGGCTGAGGTGTCGCCGGATGCTGAGTTTTTGAAGGCGCTGGCTGGTGCTTATGGCGACCGTGGGGTTTACCGCGCCCCCTCAGACGCGCCGACGCCCTTGGTCGATTCATCTGCTCGTCGGGTGGTCGACGAACAGCGGGTGGTGTCTTTGTCGTCTGTGCCCATCGTGGGCTTGTTATTCGGCTTGTTCAGCGGTCTTGCATGGTGGGTTCGCCGGCAGAACGGTGGCCGTTGAGCTAGGCTTTAGACATGTTCAAGTTATTTGTATTGTCGTCGCTGTTTCTCGCCTGTGGTGAAGAGGATGTGGTCGACGCGCCCCCCGCGAATGTCCAATCCAAGAAAAATTCTGTGGGCGACGCCAATGTCACCAGTGTGTTTGCCCGCGAGGAGGCAGACGGTCTGTGGACCTTTCATGTGAGTGTGGAGCACGAGGACGTCAATTGGTATGATTTCGCCGATGGCTGGGATGTCGTGCTGCCTGACGGAACATCACTCAAGTCACACCATTATGCAGAGTTCACTCATAAACTACGGCAACCGCATGTTCATGAGCAGCCCTTTACACGCACCCAAAATGAAATCGCGATTCCAGAAGGCACCAAGCAGGTGACTGTGCGGGCCCATGATAAAAAAGATGGGTGGGGGGGACAAGAGATCGAAGTGCTTCTCAATGTTCGTTTTGGTGACAAGTATTCAGTCAAGAGAGCGCTTTAGGCTGGTGATTTAGGGGGATAAATGTTCTGGCGGGTTTTGCTTAGTTTCTCATTTTGTCATGGGGCGATCGGTGCCTCCCGGGTGATCGTCACCACACAAGAGCCGAGGCAAATTTTCGTGGATGGCATGATGGTCCCGAATTCCATCGGTACCATCCGGACGGCGATCCCAAATATTGGCGCTGGTGAGCACACAATTGCGGTCCATGGCCTCAACGGAGCCTTGTTGCACGGCGAAAAGATTTTGGTCCCAGACGGTGCGGATGTCAGGGTGCAGTACATCCCAGGGGCGGCTTTTGTCATCGCTGGGGCGACGGTGTCGGGTGGTTCAGCGGAGAATATTCGTGCCGCAAATCAGGTGGCGGGCGCTGCTGGCATCGGCGGTGCTTCACAGAACACCACGGCCCAAAGCCAGCCTCGGGCAGGTTCGCGGTCTCCGAGTACCGCTGAGGTGATCTCGGGTGCAGGCATGACTGGCTCTCGCGCATCCAGCCTACAGCGGGTGATGGCATCGCCCACGCCCGCCAATATACTGACCAATTCTGCTCGGGGCCTACACGCGATGACAGCGGGGGCTCAGGCTGGGGTCAGCTTTGGTAAGGCACCCGTGGTTGCGCAGCGCATTAAGCGCGCGAATGTGGTGTACGGAGAGGCTGTTTTCCAAAAGGCATCCGGTGCTTCGTTGCTGATTTACGAAGATGGCCACCTGATCGCTCACCTGGGGCCGGGAGCGGCCAGTGTCCGGGTGCAGCTGGAGGTAGGCCGACGCCCGCTCGAGGTTCGAAGTGGCGAGGACTACCGGGTGTTGTTCAAGGGTGACTTAGAGGTTGATGCCAGGCATATCGAGCAGCTCAATATGAGCGCCACAAGCCCGCCCACGGCCACAGTGCGTCCCTGGCTGTGGTCCAACTACTGAGCGGGTTGTACTCACCCAGTATACGAAACGGTGGCTGCCTCGCCTGATGGCCTATTTTAGATGGCTATATTGTTGAGTGTGCAGTCTCTTTATTTTTGACACTCAAGGCCGGAGTCATCATGCGACATCTTTCTGTTCTTTTTGCTGCGCTTTTCCTTATTGGCTGTGGAGACGATGATGAAAAAAGCAGCGGAACCGCTGATGACCCCTCGACGGCATGCAATGAAGCGAATGAGGAATGCGGAACATGGAATTGCAGCGGTGAGGGCTCGCGCATGTTGCCGGGTGCCGACTGCTTGGCTTGTCATACCCAAGGAAACATGCCTGAGGATGACGAGCCGGACAAGTGGTACACCATTGGCGGCACGGTCTTTGAGGACCTGGATGGCACTGCAGCAGCGTCGGATGTGATCGTCAGGATCACCGATGCAGACGGCAGGGTTGTCGAGCTTTCCAGTAATTCCGTCGGAAATTTCTATGGTCAGCAAGACTTGGTCATGCCGATCACTGCTGAACTTGAGCGAGACGGTGCGGTCGTGAGCATGGCCACAGAGGTGGGCTCAGCCGCCTGCTCGAGTTGTCACAGTTGTGATGGTGCGGCTGGCGGAAAGCTTGCCGCACCTTGAACTGCGGCTTTAGCCCACATCAAAGCGAGCGAACTCCATGGTGAACTGACCCCGTCCTTGGGTCATTGAGCGCAGGTCTGTCGTGTAGCCAAGCAGGGCTTCAAGCGCGCATTCGCCGTGGATAATCGCGGTGTCTTCGTCTTGCTCCGTGCCAGAGATAATGGCGGCACGGCTTTGGAGGTCGCCCAGCACCGAGCCCATTTGCTCGTTGGGAACCACCACCGAGACGGTCATCAGCGGGCGCATCACAGCGCCGCCGGCTTTTCGGATGGCTTCACGTACGGCCTGTGAGACTGCGATGCGAAGCGCTTGAGGGGTGGATTCCTCTCCAAAAAGCTCGATGGTTTCGATTCGGATCGCGACATCTTGAAGGGGTGCGCCCTCTATTGGGCCTGCACTGACACCGTCGCTCGCCCCAAGGTCCACGGACTCGATTTGGGCTTTTGACATCTCCTGGCCTTCGGGGAGGACCGTGATCATGTCGGTGCTGACCTCAACGGTGCTGCCGCGCTCGAGGGGCTTGCAATGCACCACTACCCGTGCTTTGAGTTGTGTGGTGTCGTCGGCAGAGAGACGAATCATCCGATCCAGCGTCATATTTGATGTAGCGGTGGTGAGGACGGTCTCTCGGCTCACGACCCTTGGCTTGCCGGCCCGTACTTTTACGCCAAACTCTCGCTCGATGCGTTCAAAGACGATCATGAGGTGAAGTTCTCCCATGCCAGACAAAATGCTCTGGCCGGTTTCTTCATCTTCGTAAAACTTAAGGGTTGGGTCTTCCTCGAGGACTTTCCCGATGACCTCGAGCAACTTCTCTTCGTCTTGGGAGCGTTCGGGTTCGATGGCGAGCCCGAGCACCGGTGCCCGGCTTTCGATTCGTTCGAGCAAAACTTCGTGCTCAGCGGTACAGATGGTGTCGCCTGTGGTGGCATATTTCAGCCCTGCGATCAGTACGATTTGGCCTGAAAATGCTTTGTCTATTCGTTTTTTATTCCCGGCGTTGATGTCGAAAATACGTGCGACCCGTTCGTCGCGCTCAGATCCGGCGACCCTGACTTTTTGCCCGGCTGACAGTGTGCCGCGGTAAATGCGGGCGAAAACATGGCGTCGGCCATCCCAAAGTTGGACCTTAAACGCGAGCATGGCGAGCGGGCCTTTGTCTTCCATGACGACCAACTCAGTGGACTCATCTTTCACGACTATCGCGTGGGTGGGTGGGCGGTCTTTGGGTGCTGGAAGCAGGGCGATCACCCCGTCAAGGATGGTCTGGACACCCCAGTTTCTGAGTGCCGATCCTGAAAAACAGGGCTGGATCGCACCTTGAATGGTCGCTTTTCGCAAGGCCGCCCACACTTTTTCTGCATCAACATCGCCACCTTCCAAGACCGCATCCTCTAAACTTGGGTCGAATTCTGCGGCACAAAGCAGCATCGTCTCTCTGTATTCAGCGGTGGCCTCAGCAAGGGCCTCGGTGATCGGGTCGACGCTGACCTCTGAGCCACGGTCGCCAGAGTAGGAGATTACCGTTTGGTCTACCAGGTTCACCACTCGGCCTTCGGCGGGTACGCAGACGGGTATCGGGTTGCCTTTGAGACGCTTCTCGACGGTGGCCATGGCCCGTTCGTAGTCCGCCCCTGGTCGGTCCATTTTGTTGATAAAGATAATCCGGGGGATCGAAAAGCGACTGGCTTGTCTCCAGACGGTTTCGGTTTGAGGTTCAACCCCGCGCACGGCGTCTAAAACGATCACGGCTCCATCGAGCACACGCATGGCCCGCTCAACTTCAATGGTGAAGTCCACGTGGCCGGGTGTGTCCACGATTTGGATGAGGTGATCGCGCCAAGGACACTGGGTCACAGCACTGGTGATCGTGATCCCGTGGGCCTGTTCCTCGGCCATATAGTCCATATGTGCGGCACCATCGTGGACCTCACCAATCTTGTGATTGGCTCCGGTGTAGAACAAAACCCGCTCTGTAAGCGTGGTTTTCCCTGCATCGATGTGGGCGGCGATACCGATATTTCGGACTGTATTGCTTGTGTACTTGGCCACGAGGACCTCCAACTGGAGGCCTCGCCTAACAAGCTTAGACGGGGTAGTTGGGCGCGGGAGGCAAAGTGGGCGGAATTCTATTGCTTGAGGATGGTCGAAGCTTTGCCGGTGAGGGGTTCGGTTCCCATGGAACATTGATCGGGGAGGTGGTTTTTAACACTGCCATGACCGGCTACCAAGAGGTGTTGACAGACCCGTCCTACTGCGAGCAAATCGTGGTGATGACCGTGCCACATGTCGGCAATTACGGTGTTAACTCCGATGACCCTGAGAGTGCAAGGGTGTGGGTGAATGGCTTTGTCGTTCGGGAGTTGTCCCGTCGCTATTCCAACCACCGAGCCACCGGGGGACTCGATCGTTATCTGCGTGAAGAGGGGGTACCGTGCATTCAAGGAATTGACACACGCGCGCTCGTTCGGCACATTCGAAGCAAAGGTGCGATGGCTGGAATTATCTCCACCGATGGGACCAGCCGCGAGGAGTTGGCCGAAAGGCTCGCTGCGTGGCCAGGGATGGTTGGTCGTGGCTTGGCCGGCGTTGTGTCCACCAAGAAGCGGTACCTGTACGCTGATCCTGACGCCCCTCGGGCCTCTGTCGCAGTGGTCGACGGCGGCGTAAAGGCCAACATCCTGCGTTTGCTAAAGAGCGCCAATCTACGGGTCGAGGTCTTTCCTTGGGACTCCAAGGCGGAAGACTGGATGAACGGCCATGACTTTGTTTTCTTGAGCAACGGCCCGGGTGACCCTGCGGCCCTCGACGATATGGTCGACCAAATCAAGATGGTGATCGGTAACAAGCCCATCGTCGGCATCTGTTTGGGCCATCAACTTTTGGGGCGCGCGCTTGGGGCGAAGACCTTTAAGCTCGGCTTTGGCCACCGTGGGGCCAACCATCCGGTGCGAGACCTCGAGACCGGTCGCGTAGAGATCACCAGTCAGAATCATGGGTTCTGTGTGGAAACAGCGGGAATTGAGGCTGCGGGTGCCGAGCCCACACACATTAATTTGAACGACCAAACATTGGCGGGCTTTAAGCACACCGCCCTCAAGATCGCTGCTGTTCAGTTTCATCCCGAGGCCAGCCCAGGTCCGCACGATTCGACCCACTTGGTCATCGAGCGGTTTTTGGATGTCGCTGGGGTTTAGCGCCATTTTTGCGAGCGATGAGGTAGGCTTTTCTTCATGAATGTCGCAGATAAAGCCCAGGCACTCGCCGCTGCCATGAGCGAACGCATCGTCGTGCTCGATGGGGCGATGGGGACGATGATTCAGCGCTACCGTCTGTCAGAGTCGGATTACCGCGGCGACCGTTTCTCCGACCATGGTTCAGACCTGCAGGGGGCGAATGATCTGTTGGTCCTGACTTGTCCAGACATCATCAAGCAGATTCACCTGGAATACCTTCGCGCCGGCGCCGACATCATCGAGACCAACACCTTCAATGCCAACGCCATCTCCATGGCCGACTATGACTTGGTGCCGATTACCCGAGAGATCAACGTCGCAGCAGCACGTTTGGCCAGAGAGGCCGCGGACACTGTGGCTGCTGAAGACGGCCGAATGCGCTGGGTTGCAGGGGCGCTCGGGCCCACATCCAAGACCGCATCTTTGTCACCCGATGTAGAAAATCCCGGTTTTCGGAATGTGAGCTTCGAGAGCCTGGTCAAGGCTTATCGTGAGGCCGCTGAGGGGTTGCTCGAGGGGGGTGCAGACTTGTTGATGGTCGAAACCGTCTTCGATACCCTCAACGCCAAGGCCGCCTTGTATGCGATTTCGGAGCTGTTGGAGGGGTTGGACGAAGACATGCGACCCGGAGTGTTGATCTCCGGGACCATCACCGACGCCAGCGGTCGGACGTTGTCGGGTCAGACCACTGAGGCTTTTTGGACATCAGTTCGCCACGCTAATCCCCTGTGTGTGGGATTGAATTGCGCCCTCGGGGCGGACTTGCTGCGGCCGTATATCAACGCATTATCCGATGTTGCTGACGTCCCAGTGAGCGCCTATCCCAACGCAGGGCTTCCCAATGAGCTTGGGGAATACGATGAAGACCCCCAGTCCATGGCCACGGCGATGGCGGAGTGGGCGGCTGCGGGTCTGTTGAATATCGTCGGGGGTTGTTGTGGGACATCTCCCGCTCATATCGCCGCCATCGCTGAAGCCGTCAAAGACATCGCGCCCCGAGTGCCGCCGGCCCACTCTGGCAATCTCGAGCTCTCTGGCCTGGAGGCTGTATCCATTGGCGGTGAGGGGCAACTGTTCGTCAATATTGGCGAGCGCACCAACGTCACGGGCTCAGCGCGCTTTAGAAAGTTGATAGAGGCTGGTGATTACGACACCGCATTGAGGGTCGCACGGCAGCAGGTCGCGGGCGGGGCCCAACTCATTGATATCAATATGGACGCTGGCTTGCTCGACGGTGTTGAGGCCATGACCACCTTCTTAAAGCTGGTGGCGGCCGAGCCAGATATTAGCCGCGTTCCCATCGTCATCGACAGCTCTCGGTTTGAGATTATCGAGGCAGGGCTTCGCTGCATTCAGGGCAAAGGTGTCGTGAACTCGCTCTCTTTGAAAGAGGGCGAGGGTTTATTTTTGGAACAAGCCCGCATCGTTCGACGCTATGGCGCCGCAGTGATTGTGATGGCTTTCGACGAAAAGGGGCAGGCCGAGACGGTTGAGCGAAAAGTTGAGATTTGCACCCGGGCGTATCGCTTGCTCACACAGACAGTCGGTTTTGAGCCCACAGATATCATTTTCGACCCGAATATTTTTGCGGTCGCCACTGGGATTGCCGAGCACGATGCTTATGGGCTGAACTATATCGAAGCTGTTCGCCAGATCAAGGCCACCCTGCCGGGTGCGCGCGTGAGCGGTGGGGTGAGCAACTTCAGCTTTGCTTTTCGGGGAAACAACGGGGTGCGTGAGGCCATGCACTCGGTGTTTTTGTATCACGCCATCGCTGCGGGCATGGACATGGGCATCGTCAATGCGGGGCAACTCGCCCTGATGGATGAGTTGGACCCCGACCTCCGGGAGCGGGTAGAGGATGTGGTGCTCAACCGCCGGTCGGATGCCAGCGATCGCCTGTTGGCCTTGGCCGCGGGTTTTAGTGGTAAATCCAAATCGCGTGTAGAGGACCTCGCCTGGCGGGATGCGCCTGTCGAGGAACGGATTCGTCATGCGATGGTCCACGGTATTGACCGGTTTATCGCCGCCGACACCGAAGAAGCACGCCAGGCCATGGACCGACCGATCGAGGTGATCGAGGGTCCGCTGATGGCTGGAATGAATGTGGTGGGGGATTTGTTTGGGGCGGGAAAAATGTTCTTGCCCCAGGTGGTCAAGAGTGCGCGGGTGATGAAGAAAGCGGTAGCGGTGTTGTTGCCTTTTTTAGAGGACGAGCAATCCGGCATTGTGGGTAAGGGCCGCATATTGATGGCGACGGTCAAAGGTGATGTGCACGATATCGGCAAAAATATCGTGGGCGTTGTCCTGCAGTGCAATGGCTACGATGTCATCGACTTGGGTGTGATGGTGCCAGCGGCGAAGATTTTGAAGGTCGCCCAAGATGAAAAGGTGGACATCATTGGTCTGTCTGGCTTGATCACGCCTTCATTGGAGCAGATGGTTCATGTGGCCACAGAGATGGAGCGGCTCGGGATCGATTTGCCCTTGCTCATTGGGGGTGCAACGACCTCCAAGCTGCACACTGCCATCAAAATCGCTCCAAAAACCACGGGAGCAGTGGTGCATGTGGTCGATGCATCCAGGGCGGTCGGCGTCGTCGGAAAGCTGGTTAGCGATGAGCATATGGCCGATTTTGTCCGCGGGGTCGCTGATGATTTGGAGGCGGTGCGGGTTCGCCATGCTGCACGGCCCAAAAGCAATCGGCGGGTATCGATCTCGGCCGCGAGAGCCAATGCCCCCCGACTCAAATATGAGCCCAAGCCGCCCCGACAGCCTGGGGTGCATGTGTTCGAGCAGTCGGTCTTAGAATTACGGCCATTTATTGACTGGAGCCCCTTCTTTGCGACATGGGAGATGCGCGGACGATATCCAGGCATCCTGTCCCACCCCACGATGGGTGCGGCTGCTACAGCGCTGTTTGAGCAAGCCAATCGGCAGCTGGACTGGGCTGAGCGCAAACACTTTTTAAGGCCAGCCGCTGTGGTTGGGTTTTTTCCGGCCAACCGGGTTTCCGACGATATTGAGATTTACACCGATGCGTCGCGCACTTGTGTACGTACAACCTTGCGTACACTTCGTCAGCAAGGTGCTAAATCGGCCAGCCAGCCCAATCTGGCCCTCGCAGATTTTATCGCGCCCAAAGGCACGCCAGATTGGATCGGTGCTTTTTGTGTGACGGCGTCAAAGGGTGTCGATGAGACCGCAGCCAAACTCCGTGCGGATGACGCCGATATGGAGGCGATCTTGATGCAGTCTTTAGGGGACCGCTTGGCCGAGGCGAGTGCCGAGCGCTTGCATTGGCTGGTTCGCACTCAGTTGTGGGGGACAAACCCGCACGAGCCTTTTGATGGCCAAAAGCTGATCGCGGTTGACTACCCGGGCATTCGGCCGGCACCGGGCTATCCAGCGTGTCCAGACCACCGGTCCAAGGCCCAGATTTTTGAGTTGCTCGATGCAGAGAAGGCCTTGGGGCTACGCTTGACCGAGAGCATGTCCATCAGTCCGGCTTCAAGCGTTTCCGGGTGGATTTTTGCCCACCCGGAGTCCAAGTATTTTGGGGTCGGCAAAATAGAACGGGATCAAATCGAGGCCATGTCTGCGCGTATGGGCGTTAGCCTGGCCCAAAACGAGCGTTGGTTGGCCCCGAATTTAGGCTACACGCCCAAATGATGTTTACGGATTCGCTTCCTCAAATCGCCTATACGCTGAGCGGGCCTGCTGGGGCACCCATGCTTGTTTTTGTGAATGGTCTGGGCGGTGCCCAGGCGGCGTTTACCCTCCAGGCCCGTCACTTCTCCAAATCTCGGCAGGTCCTGACCTTTGACCAAAGAGGGATAGGTGCCTCGGCTTTGGTCGACCACCCAGCCACCATGGCAGATTTCGCCTCGGACTTGGAGCGTTTGCTTGAGGAGTTAGAAATCGACTGTGCTGATTTTGTAGGCATGAGTTTTGGTGGGCGAGTGGTGCAACAGCTGGCCGTCGATTCGCCACAGCGGGTGCGTCGGCTGGTTTTATGTGGCACGAGTGCCGGCGGCGATTTGCATGATCCTGGCGATGTGGACACCCACAAGACCCTGCGGTTGGCGGCCGGTGGCGGTGAGAAGGTGTGGGCCGAACAAATCGCACCATTGCTTTTTGGACGACGATATGTCGCGGAATACCCTGAACGGATTCAATCTTTGGCCCGATGGCGGGCCCGTTACCCGGCGAGCCCAGCCGGATTGGCCCGTCAGTGGGGTGCCTATGATGGCTTTGACTTGAGCGACAAGCTCGACCAAATCGACTGTCCAGTCTTGGTGATTCACGGCGCCGATGACGCCTTGAGTCCGGTGGCGAATGCCCACGCGCTAGTGGAGCATTTACCGCAAGCAGAATTACATCTGCTAGAAGGCATCGGCCACAGTCCCAATATTGAGTGCACCGCCGACTTCAACACAGCGATCGAAGGCTTTCTCGCGAGTTCGTGAATCTATGGGGCCAATCGGTTAGCAAGGCCACGACTGCGCTCCGGGTGTGGGTGGGTCAAAACGGGAGACAAGATGCCCCGCAGAGACGACATTAAGACCATTATGGTTATCGGATCGGGCCCTATTGTTATCGGGCAAGCCTGTGAGTTTGATTATTCCGGGACTCAAGCGTGCAAAGCCTTGCGCAGCTTGGGCTATCGGGTGGTGTTGCTCAACAGCAATCCAGCGACAATCATGACCGATCCATCCACCGCGGATGCCACCTATATCGAGCCGATGACCGTTGACACGGCGCGCCAGATCATCGAGATCGAGCGACCCGATGCCTTGTTACCGACGGTCGGCGGGCAAACTGCGCTCAATTTAGCCATGGATCTGTCCAAAGCTGGTGTGCTCGAAGAGTTCGACGTCGAGCTAATTGGTGCCCGCCCAGAGGCCATTGAATTGGCTGAGGACCGGCAGTTATTCAAAGAGAAGATGATCGAGATTGGCTACAATGTGCCCCCATCTGGCGTGGCGACAACGGTGGCGGAGGCTGAGGCCTTGATCGATGTGGTCGGGCTGCCGGCCATCATTCGCCCATCCTTCACCTTGGGCGGAGAGGGCGGCGGGGTCGCCTACAATATCGATGAGTTTCGGGAGATTGTGACCCGTGGGCTGGATTTGTCGCCAACCCGGCAGCTGCTCATCGAGAAAAGCATTTTGGGCTGGAAGGAGTTTGAGCTCGAGTTGATGCGCGACCTGGCTGATAATGTCATCGTCATTTGCTCCATCGAAAACTTTGACCCCATGGGTGTGCACACCGGAGATTCGATCACCGTCGCCCCTGCTCAGACCTTGACGGACCGTGAATACCAAGCGCTTAGAGATGTGGCCATCGGTGTCATGCGCGCAGTGGGCGTAGAGACGGGTGGGTCGAATGTGCAGTTTGCGGTCAACCCTGAAAATGGGGACATCATCGTTATCGAGATGAACCCGCGGGTGAGCCGGTCCTCGGCATTGGCCTCAAAGGCCACGGGTTTTCCAATCGCGAAAATCGCCGCCCAACTCGCAGTCGGGCTCACTCTCGACGAGATTGACAACGACATCACCAAGAAAACGCCGGCCTGTTTTGAGCCCACCTTGGACTATGTGGTGGTCAAGTTTCCACGCTGGAACTTTGAGAAGTTTCCTGGGGCCAGTCGCACCCTGGGCACATCCATGAAATCCGTTGGTGAGTCAATGGGTATCGGTCGTACTTTTTCAGAGGCCTTGCTCAAGGCGATATCTTCGCTTGAGGGTGGGTACAAAGACGCGCGCCAGTGGACCGATTCAGAAATCACGGAGCGGCTGGCCATTCCGACCCCCGACCGGATGTCGGCCTTGTTTGAGTCTCTAAGGCGTGGCTGGGATCCCTCAGATGTACATCGACTGACCGGTATTGACCGATGGTTCATGTACGAGATGAACACGATCGTGCGCTATGAGGAGCAACTCCATGGGCGCTTTTTGGAGGATGTCTCTAAGGGTGAGCTGCGCCGAGCCAAGCGTTTGGGCATGCCCGATACCTTTCTGGCGCGGATTTTTGCGACCACCGAGGCTGCTGTGCGGGCGCGTCGGGAGGCCGACGGTATTCTTCCTGTGTTCAAGCGGGTCGACACCTGTGCTGCGGAGTTTGAGAGCGACACCCCTTATCTGTACTCCACCTATGAAGATGAGTGTGAGGCCGGGGGCTCTGAGAGCGAACGGGTGATTATTTTGGGCAATGGCCCAAATCGGATCGGCCAAGGTATCGAGTTTGATTATTGTTGCTGCCACGCCAGCTTTGCTGTGCAGGATGCTGGGTTCACCTCGGTGATGGTCAACAACAACCCTGAGACCGTGTCTACGGATTACGACACTTCGGACAAACTTTATTTTGAGCCAGTCACTTTAGAACATGTCTCCAATGTGGTGGCTCACGAAAAGCCCAAGGGTGTGATTTTGCAGTTTGGTGGCCAGACGCCGCTCAAACTCAGTCACGATATTGGTCCGATTTTGGGTACACCGGCTGACGCCATCGATCTGTGTGAAGACCGTGAACGTTTCAATACATTGATGGACGAGTTGGGTATCCGGCAGCCACATGGGGCGATGGCAAGTGACCGAGAGGAGGCCATGGCGGCCAAAGATGGCCTGGGTTTTCCCCTTTTGGTGCGGCCGTCCTATGTGCTCGGTGGCCGCGTGATGGCGATTTGCTATGACGACGATGATTTCAAGGCTGAGATCGGAAGAGC